>CBJMBI010000107.1:0-9885 GCA_966427955.1 uncultured Ktedonobacterales bacterium | reverse complement strand
ATAGCGGCGTTTCTTACCCATGTTTGGTATGTCCCGCCGCCATTTGGATGCATGTATTATATAGCTGACTTTACCTCGCTATACACTGGAGTACACCACTGCTTGCTGTACTCTGGATGTTTGCCGCGCACGATATCAAAGTAAAGATCCTGCAACTTCTGCCCAATTGGGCCAACTTTGCCAGTGCCGACAGGTCTGCGGTCGACTTCAATAACGGGGGCGATCTGTGCTCCAGTGCCACACAGGAAGATCTCATCAGCGATATAAAGTTCGGTGCGGTCAATGCTCCGTTCGCGGGTAATGAGTCCTAGTTCACGCTGAGCAATCTTGATCAGAGTGTCACGAGTGATACCGAGCAGAATATTTTCACTTGGGGGTGGCGTGATCAGTTCACCATTGATGAGCACAAAGATGTTCTCAGCACTCCCTTCAGCAACGTGTCCCTCATGGGTGAGCATGATAGCCTCGTCAAAACCGTTTTGTAGCGCTTCGGTTTTGGCAAATGCAGCATTGACATAGCTGCCACAGATTTTTGCACGTGCGGGTAGAGCGTTGTCGTCGATACGGCGCCATGAGGATACACCGCAGCGCAACCCTCCGATCTCAACATAATTGCCCATTGGCTCTGAAGTGAGGATATAGTGGTCAGTGAGGTTGTGGAGGCGTACACCAATAATCTCATCAGCTTTATAAACGACAGGTCGCAGATAGACATCTTCTCGCTGATCGTTACGTCTGATCAGTTCGATACTGATTTCAACAAGTTGATCGATCGTGTATGGCAGCTCCATGCGTAGGATCTTAGCTGAACGAAGAAGGCGCTCATAATGTTCTCGGAGGCGGAAAAGGTAGATCTGCTGATCTTCCTTGTTCCAATAGCCGCGAATCCCTTCGAAGCATCCTGTGCCATATGCAAATCCGTGGGTGCGTACGGAAATAACCCCACGCTCTGCGGGTATAAATTCTCCATTCATGAAAAGTATTTTTGCATTCATTCTGTCTGATATTCGATAAGCGGCATATC
This sequence comes from uncultured Ktedonobacterales bacterium, assembly GCA_966427955.1. Taxonomy (GTDB): domain Bacteria; phylum Chloroflexota; class Ktedonobacteria; order Ktedonobacterales; family Ktedonobacteraceae; genus DASYAN01. The sequence goes on along the minus strand of CBJMBI010000107.1, from coordinate 8,861 downwards.
GCTACTTACCTTTTCCTGCCTTTCTTTAATGTATTGAAGCACAGCCGATCGCGGAATTGCGAACTCGCCTCAACCAATAGTATAGCATAAAGAACTCTTGATGCGCAATTTATTGCTTCTATTGTAGGAAAAAAATGATGGCTTGGATAATGATGCCAAGATCTCACAAAATCTTTTTGCCCATTGCTGACAGGATAAGCTCAACTGCGAGCAAGGCAGTAGTATTTTCGCGATCGAGAATGGAATTGACTTCAACTACATCCATAGAAACCATGCGGCCACAGTCGGAGATCATCTCCATAGCGAAATGGGCCTCTCGATAGCTGAGCCCTCCACGGACTGGAGTGCCTACCCCAGGAGCTTCATTTGGGTCAAGTGAGTCCATATCTAGACTGAGATGGATAGGAGCATTATTTGTGCCAGCAATCTCGATAGCCTGTTGCATAATAGCTGAAATGCCACGACGATCGATATCGGACATGGTAAAGACATGGATATGATTAGCCCGCAGAAGATCTTGTTCGCCAGGATCCAAATTACGAGCCCCAATGATCACAATCCTATTTTTGTCGAGCTTTGGACCCCAGCCACCGATGTGGGTGAGATGTTTATCGCCAAGACCAGCTAAGGCAGCGAGAATCATGCCATGGACATTGCCAGATGGAGTTGTCTCCTCAGTATTGAAATCGCCATGAGCATCGACCCAGATAACACCGAGTGGCTGATGAACCTTGGCAACTCCACTGATCGAGCCAAGGGCAATGCTATGGTCTCCGCCCAAGATGAGTGGAAATTCCTGTGCCTGTAGGGCATTAGTGACCTTGGAAGCTAGCTCTTCAGATGCCTGAACGATGGGTTCAAGATATTTCAGATGGGGGTTGCCAATTGCAAGGGTTTCTATTGATGCTATCGAGAGGTCACCTGCATCACGAACGGTATGACCGAGGATATGCAGTTGATTGATTAGACCTGCATAGCGAATGGCCCTGGGACCGAGATCGACTCCTCGTCGATCTGCACCTAAGTCTATTGGAGCCCCAATTACGCAGATACGCATAGGGTTTATAATCCTCTGTTCGTCGTTGAACGCTGTACCTTTTTCCGTCATTATAGACCTCGCACATATATTTGTCTATGAATATTGTGAGCCTTTATCAGAAGGGCAAAACTGTCCCTCTTTCTAAATAAACTCGTCAATATGCAAGTACGCAAGAGGAGCGGTGGACAAAAGCTCTTCAGAAGTTCTATACTATGAGTAGTATATCAATTGTCGAGCCCGCCCATCTCAGGGCGGATTTGTTACTTTTAAGCAATGGAGCTTCTTGAACAGTGATGTTTGGAATCTTCTGAGGAGGCGTGAATGGTTGCTAAGGATGTAAATCTATATGAAGTGGCAGTTGCCCAGTTTAATGATGCTGCTGAGCGTCTGGGGTTGTCACAACCAATGCGTGCTATTTTGAGTAAACCCAAACGTGAGTTGGTTGTGAATTTTCCAGTGCGCATGGACAATGGTGATGTTGAGATGTTTACAGGATATCGTGTCCAGCATAACATTAACCGTGGTCCTGCTAAAGGAGGTATTCGTTTTAGTCCTTTTGTTTCTCTTGATGAAGTACGTGCCCTGGCTATGTGGATGACATGGAAGTGTGCAGTGGCTGGTATTCCCTTTGGAGGGGCCAAGGGTGGTGTGGTCTGCGATCCGCGTAAAATGTCTCGTGCGGAACTCGAACGAATGACTCGTCGCTATGCTACAGAGATCTCTCTTCTCATAGGCCCTAATAGCGATATTCCTGCTCCCGACATGAATACCAATCCGCAGGTAATGGCCTGGATTATGGACACATATTCTATGCACCAGGGTTATTCTGTTCCTGCTGTGATTACTGGGAAGCCGTTATCAATTGGTGGAAGTGAAGGGCGGCTTGAGGCTACTGCACGTGGTGTGCAGGTAATTACACGTGAAGCGATGCGTGACTATGGCATAGTCCCAGAGGATTGTTCCATCGTAGTCCAGGGTTTTGGTAATGTTGGTAGTATTACTGCCCGCTTGTTACATGAAATGGGATGCAAGATAGTTGGTTTAAGTGATATTAATGGTGGCATTTACAATGCTAAGGGCATTAATATACCACGAGCCTTGCGCTATTCAAAAGAGCATGGGACTTTGCGGGGTTTGCCCGAGACAGAACCTGTCTCGAACAAGGAGTTGTTAGAATTGCCCTGCGATATATTGATACCTGCCGCTTTAGAGAATCAGCTGACCATCGAGAACGCAACGCAGATCAAAGCACGCCTAATTGTGGAGGCAGCTAATGGTCCAACAACTCCAGAGGCTGACCATATTCTCAATGATCGGGGAATAACGATTGTACCTGATATTCTGGCAAATGCTGGCGGTGTAACTGTTAGTTACTTTGAATGGGTACAGGATCTCCAACGTTTCTTCTGGGCCGAACAGGAGATTAACCAGCGTTTGGAAGCAATTATGGTTAGAGCATACCAGGCGGTGCAGCGCAAGTCGCAGGAGCAGGAGACCAATTTACGCCTGGGGGCATATTTATTAGCTGTGGCGCGTGTCGCTGAGGCTACTGAACTTCGTGGTGTCTATCCATAATCATCTCATTGAGTTTACTGTCGGATAGCTCTACCAATCAGAAGCGAGGAGCAACAAGCTCTACTGCTCCTCACTTCTGATTTATCCATTTACGGCTTCCACATCGAGGATTTTGAGCCATACTTCCTGTCTGAAACTGTCTTCTGAGGACTCCAATTTGAAGATAATATTGACATAGGAGACGTTCTCAAGTCGTTGCATTTCAGAGGCCCCATGGGTGTAGGTCCCGAAATGCTGTGTATTGCTATTGGCTGATCTCAGGCGCAAACGTAGATTTTGTCTGTTAACACCGCTAGTGCGTATATCAACTAGGCTCAACTTTTCCATTTTAAAGATAGGTTCAGGATTGCCAGCGCCGAATGGACCTAGACGGCGAATCATTTTGTACATGTTATATGTCAGTTTCTCAATTTTAGTGAATGTAAGGTCAACCATTTTAGAGGCAGTAGCTGGTAAGCTTTCTACAGGCTCCTGTTCGGTAACTATACCTGTTAGGTCTGGTATTTGTGTGCCCTCGATAGTCGGTGGGGCTACTGGTTCGCCATTCTCTTGCCAATGTAGAAGATGCTCTCTGAGTAGTTCAATGCGTTCATTTTTAATGGTAAAACCTGCTGCTTGTGCATGCCCGCCATAGCGCTCTAGCTGGTCCCCAAAACTACGTAGGGCCTCGATGATATTAAAGTTTTTCTGACTACGGGCCGAGCCACGACTCAACTTAGTCTGGGGGTCAGTATTGAGGACAACAACGGGCTTTTTAGTTTCTTCGGCTAGTTTACCTGCAACTAAACCGATAATGCCCTCATGCCAGTCGTTGCCGCTGGCAAAGATAATTGGATAGGTGGATTGGCTTTGAGCCTGTTTCCTTGCAGCTCTCATCAGTTGCTCTGTTTGCTGCTGACGTGCAATATTGAGCTGCTCTAACTCAGTGGCGAGAGCTGCTGCTGTTTCTTCATCATCAGTAGTTAAAAGCTCGAAAGCAATGCTTGCCTCTTTCATACGGCCTGCTGCATTGAGGCGAGGTGCCAGACCGAAGGAGATGTCGCGCTCACGTAGGCGACCTTGCTGAAGATTGGCTGTACGCATAAGTGCCTTCAGGCCTGGCTTATTTGTCGCATTCAGCTTTTGCATACCCAGACGTACCAGCGTATGGTTTTCTCCTAGTAGTGGTGCGATGTCGGCGATGGTCCCAATTGCCACCAGATCAAGTAGTTCTAATTCTTGTTCTGTGCTGCGTTTGTAAGCTCGATAGAGGGCTTGTGTAAGCTTGAAGGCTATTCCTACTCCACACAGATAACGCTCTCCATATGTGCAGTCTGGTCGCCAAGGATTGATCATCGCATAGGCTCGTGGGAGCTTGGCTGGTGGATGATGATGGTCGGTAATGATGATATCAATGCCAAGCGATCTAGCATATTCAACCTGTTCAATATCGGAACTAGCACAATCGGTAGTAATAATCAGAGAAGTGCCACGTGCTTTAAGCTGATCAAGTGCAGGCAAGTTAAGACCGCAGCCATCGCGTAGTCTATGAGGAATATGGTAGTCAAGTACTGCCTCGGGATGTTTCAAAGAGCGTAATGCACGAAAGAGCAAGGCTGAGGAAGTAACCCCATCGGCATCATAGTCTCCGTAGATTGTGATGTGCTCATGATTGGCTAATGCCTGTTCAATACGAATAATGGCACGTTCCATATCGATAAGGTCAAGTGGATCACGCGTAGTGGCGTAGTCTGCCTGGAGAAACGCAGCCATTTCTTCCAACCTTGTGAGGCCACGATTATGGAGCAATTGAGTAAGTACGGGATCAATTCCAGCCATCTTAGCCGCTTGGAATTGTTCATTGGGCAGTTGTGGATAAACCTCCCATATTGTTGAGAGTGATTTCTGTAACTCCAAGTACCTATCCTTTATACCCCTTAAGTAGCCATCCTTATTTAAGAGGAGAATTAATCCGGGAGCAGACGTAAAAAGACTTCGTTGCCGAGAAGGCGTCCACGCTTGCTTAGGCGTAGCCATCCATCAACGCATTCTAGTAGCTCTGCTTTTATAACGGCCTGCAAGCGTTCGCCGACGAAGTGGGCAAATGGTCTTCCAAAACGTTCTTCAAAAGTGGGTAGATGAAGCCCCATGGCTGTGCGCAGTGCGAGAAATGCGGTCTCAGACATAGCCTGAAGTTCCCCAACAGTTTCGCTCTCAGTTTCAGGTATTTTTTGCTCCTTAAGTTTTTTAACATAAATTGATGGATTACGCTCGTTAGAAAAGCGCCTTTCACCGAAATAGGAGTGTGCTCCTGCTCCCATGCCGATATATGGAAGATTTTGCCAATAGGTCAGGTTATGGCGGCTCTGGTGACCTGGCAGAGCCCAGTTTGAAATTTCATAATTGACATAACCTGCCTTGCAGAGGATCTCATCAGCATACTCATACATGTCAGCGCACAGATCCTCATCACCAGGAGTGATGCGGCCTTGGTGTACCCAATCATAAAAAGGAGTGCCTTCCTCTATAATGAGTGAGTAAAGGGAGAGATGCTCTGGATGCAGATCCAGAGCACGATCAAGCGTTTCACGCCAATGATCCATGGTCTGGTCTGGAAGACCAAACATGAAGTCCACGTTAATGGATGTAAAACCAGCTTTACGTGCGTAGAGAACGGCTTGAGAGATCTCCTGGGGTGTATGAATACGACCTAAAGCTTTAAGCAGACCAGGATCAAAGCTTTGGGCCCCCATGCTCAAACGGTTTATACCGGCGGCACGTAGACCTGCTAGCTGCTCTTGGTTCAGTGTACCAGGATTAGCTTCTAGAGTGATTTCGGCATTGGTATCCACAGAGAAAGCACTATAGCAGGCCTTGAGCAGGCGCGTGATCTGTGAAACACTGAGGAGGCTGGGTGTGCCTCCTCCAAAAAAAATGGTACGTGAGCGACGGCGAGATCCATCATCTCGTTGGGCCATTTGTCCTGCCAATGTAATTTCGGTGAGAAGTGCCCGTACATAGGGTTCACGCATTGGGAGGATACCAGCATAAGTATTAAAGTCACAATAGTGGCAACGGGTGTGACAAAACGGAATATGCAAGTAGAGCGAAACCGTTGCCAGGAGTTGCTGGATTGTTTCTGTTGGCTCTAAAAGATTTTGAAGAGATGGACTTGTACCTGCTGCAATTGTCATCATGTTGCTCTGATATTTCTCCGTTATGGCTGACCACTTGGCATACCAGCGCCATTTGGCATGCCAGAGCCAGGTGGGGAGCTAGGAATGTCCTGTGGCATATTTAACGGGTCGAATTCCATCATAGAATTGACCTCTGTCATATGTGCTTTAACCTCCTGAGAATTAAGCCAAGCAATGAGTGGAGTATCATCTGCCTTAAGTGTATCAAGAATATGGGGATCATCAACTTGGCGGGATTGATCAATCTCCTCGGCTTGTACAATGTGATAGGTGCCATTCTCTTTCAGCACTGGGCTGAGGTCTTGAGCTTTTCGAGCTGGATCAAAGAGCCAGTTATCGATAGCACCAGAGCCGCGTATATTTGAAGAGTAGTTAACCGTATACTGCCAGCGGACGAGCCAACCAAGTTCTCCACCATTAGATTTCGTATTGCTATCAACAGACTTATTCTTAGCCAGTGTGGCGAAGTCAGCCCCCTTTTTGAGTTGGTTGAGAATGTCCTGGGCATCCTCGGTAGTACTCAGCGTGATGGCTCGTGCTTTGACTTGCAGAGTTGGAGAAGTAATGAATGAGCGTTGGTAGTTATTCAGATTATCGCGGCGCAATTTAAGAGCCATCATAACCCGCATATCGTTATCGCTGACACCGTATTTATTCAGAAACTGACTATAGCTAGTTCCCTTAGACATCTCAGCAGTAAATTGTTTCATCGCCTTGGCGAGCTGGCTGGCAGATGGTTCAATCTTAGCCTGAACGGAACTGCTTTGCTGGGCTGTCCACTGGCGAATAATCAGATCATCCTGTAGCCAATTGCCACTCTCATTAGCAATCTGAGATTGGGTATAATTCACTTGCGCTGTCGTAACGTTTGACTGTAAGGTAGTCAACTGTGAATTATCACTATCATGCTGTTTCTGAGCTGTATCAATCTGGCTCTGAAGATCTGCCTTTTTCTGTGAGTCTGTTGTAGATGAAAGTTGCGCCTTCAGATTATCGATATGAGCCTGCTCATTGGCAACCTGCGTACTCAACTTATCCTTCTGAGCAATAAGGCCATGTGGACCATTCAACTTATTATTTGCCAACTGTGCTTTGAAGACAACGAGTTTGCGGTAATCCGACTGTGGAATATTCTGACCATTGACCGAGGTAATAGGTTGGTTTGGAACGACGACATTAATATTAATCCAGAAACCAACAAAAATTGCAATGATGGCTGCGATAATTAAAATCGTCAGAGACCAGACGGCACGCTGCTGGATCTGTATTTTCTCGGCGCGGGAGAGATGGGAACCCCATCCAAAAATGAGAGGTTTACCATCACGGCGTGTCTCCAAATGCGCTGTCTGTTTGACATACTTTTTTGATTTAGCAGGACGCGATGATGGATGCTGATCGGACCGAGGCTTCGTTTGACTTTTCATAGGGAACTCCAGTGCATTGATGCTAAGGAATGCCTGAAATTTAACCTCAGATGTTGACGATGAGAACTAATGATTGCAGCAATTTCCGGAAGATTGGTACGTATATTTCTGGCATTCCTAAATAGGCATGGTTCAAATGAACTTGACATTGTTGTACTTGTAGCAAGTAGATATTGTCAAGCAGGGTTGGGTTGTCCCTATTTGAACCTTGCCAAGTTGAGGAATGCCGCCCTGCCTTGCAAGACTGGGACTATTTACATCCCACGTATATGTTCGGCGGTATACGGCAGTAGTGCCATAAAGCGAGCTTGCTTGATAGCAGTGCTCAACCCACGTTGATGTTTGGCGCAGGTCCCCGTCTTGCGGCGGGGCTCAATTTTGCCGCGATCGGAAATATATTTCCGTAGGAAGCGACTGGCATCTTTGTAATCAATTTCACGGACATGATCGTGACAGAACTGACAAACTTTGCGGCGAGAACCACGATCGCGCCCGCCTTCGCGTCTTTGGCGTGCAGGCCCAGATCCCGAGCTGGTCCCGCCTCCGTGACTGGTACCTTCTGTACGTTTCTGCACAAATTTTCTCCTTCAATTTAGAAGGGGTGGTCTTCCAAATCTCCGAGACCCTCTTCTCCACTCAAGAAGTCTGACGAGCTGGTGCTGCCCTGGCGATCCTTTGGTGTGAGCATCTCCAAGTCGCTAGCAATCACATCGATAGCCATGCGTTCGATCCCATTCCTGTCAGTATACTTGCGTGTGGTCAGGCGTCCTTCAATAAAGACCTTCTGGCCTTTTTTCAGGAACCTAGAGCAAGTCTCTGCCAGTTGGCGCCAAGCAACAATGTTAAACCACTCTGTGTCTTCCTGGCGTTCACCAGTAGCTGACTTTGTATACCGGTTGACAGCAAGGGAGAACCTTGTTACTGCCGTACCATCAGGCGTGTAGTTCATTTCTGGATCGCGACCGAGATTGCCAATGAGCATGATTTTGTTCATAATGCAAATCCTTTCGACATGCTATTCCACCCCAGCTCTTTTACTCGAAGACTGAATAAACGTCCCCACTTGCCTTGCAGCTAAGCTTCAATAGCTTCCGGGTTCTCGATAGCAGGAGGAGCACTGTCGATCTCTTCAGGAGAGAGAGCAATCGATTCCTCTGCTACGGAAGTCGCTGTGACCTCTTCAGTCTCTGCTTTAGCTTCAACCAGAGTCTCGGCTTGGCTTTCAGCTTCAACTGGTGTAGCTGGTGCCTCAGCTTGGCTTGCGGCTTCAGTTTGTGCGGCTGCTGAAGCTGCGCGAGCTTCACGCTCTTCACGTTCTTTCTGAACTGCCTTGGGATCACGCCTCTTCATCATGTGGCGGAAGACTATTTCGGAGACCCTAAGTGTACGTTCAATTTCAGCCACGGTCTCAGGAGTCAGTATTGAATCAATGAATATGTAATATCCATCACGGTGACGCTCGATAGGATAAGCCAGACGGCGACGCCCCCATTGATTGACCTTAACAATCTGGCCGCCATAATTTGCGACGATATGTTCGATACGGTCCAGCAAGGCTCGTATCTCTTCTTCGCTGACTTCGGGATTGAGAATGAACCCAAGTTCGTAATCTCTACTCACGAAGCCACCTCCTTCCTTTGGGTATGC
>CBJMBI010000106.1:0-10005 GCA_966427955.1 uncultured Ktedonobacterales bacterium | reverse complement strand
GACCGAAGAGAGTTGATATAGACTTTAATACCTTCCCACCCGGCTGCATTGTCAACTCCCCAGACTCGCTCAAAGATAGCACTCTTTGTCAATACATGTCCAGCGTTGCGGGCAAGTAACACGAGCAGGTCATATTCTCTCTTGGTCAGTGTGAGGCACTCACCTGCCCGCCAGACCTGCCGAGCTGAGGTATTGATGACGAGGTCTCCAATTTCAATAGTACGTGCACGCTTGGTGATCGCTTCCACACGACGGAGGCTGGTGCGAATACGAGCAGCTAACTCTTCAAGTTCAAACGGTTTAGTAATGTAGTCATCAGCTCCACTCTCAAGTCCAGCGACTTTATCTGCTAATTTCTCTCTTGCCGAGAGAATCAAAATGGGAAATGGTCTTTTCTTCATCATCCGTAGGCGTCGGCAGACTTCAAGACCACTCATATCTGGCAGCATCATATCCAGTAAGATCAGATCAGGTGAACTATCAGTGCATATTTTGCCGAGGGCCTCCTTGCCGCTAGAGGCAACTGTGACCTCAAAGCCTTGCTTGCGAAGCCATGAGGCAAGAAGGTTGGTCATCTCTGGTTCATTTTCAATGGTCAAGATGCGTTTCATGGCTGTATCCTCCTACCATCTGGCTGTATCTGTCCTGTTAGTCGGTTGAGAAGTGCTGCTCAACGATCAGAGAGAGTGTGTTGGGAAGACAGCGTCTGGAAAGGCTTTTGTCATGCCATCTTCGATGTGCAGGTCTCCCGAGGTTTTTTGCAGTGTGACTGTCTGTTCAGCCACTAAAAAAAGTGTAACTCGTTTTGATCAGGAATGCAATTTCAGCTATTTTGAAGACGGGGAACAACACCTTTGTAGATGTCAAGGAGATGGCTTCGCAGGCCATATTGGGACGGAGAGATTGCCTTCCATTTTTACCATGTTTTAACCAAGTTTGTGTATTCTTAGGAATGGAAGGGGAACTCATTTGGACAACGAGATAGTTTGGAAGAGTACGTTTGTTTCTTTGTAAATAAGGGGGTTTAACTATGGCTCGTTACCCGACCAGAAATGAAACACCTGCTGAGGAATTGCCGGGCGTTGCCAACCCAATCCCACTCGGCTTAAGTGTGCTTGCTTTCACTACTGCAGTCCTGGGTGCGTACATGGCGGGCTTTATTGTACCGTATAATACTCTTGGATCACGGTTGGCAGTAGGGGCTATTCTTGCAATTGGTGGTCTTGTTCAGTTGCTGGCTGGAATGTGGGAATTTCGCAAAAATAACACGATGGCAGCAACAGTTTTCTCTTCCTATGGAGGTTTTCTCTCAGCCATTGGGGTCGTTTTGCTGCTGGGGTTTACTCTTGGTGGGCTCATCCATTTGGCACTTGGGCTCTTCTTCCTGTGTTGGACGATCTTTCTTGGCATACTACTGCTTGCATCGCTGAGAGGGGGGCACTTCATTACACCTACTCTGAGTTTGCTTTTTGTATCTTTCCTCATCTTGACAATAGGGCAACTGGCCTTTGATAACCGTGTCCTGCTCATCATTGGGGGATGGGTGGGCATCATTGGAGCGCTGGTTGCCTGGTTCGCGGCGCTGGCCAGCATGACTGGAACGACCAACCTGCGAGAGAATTTGCGTCTACCGACTAGGTAGGATGGTGATAGGCAGAGAGAGAATCCCATCCTCTCTCTGGAGACAAGAGTCATGCTGAGAGTTGTTCAATTCTTGGTTTCTCCTTCCTCAAAGTTCCACGCTGTATTTCTCTCAAAGCGGCATGGAACTTTTTTTGGGTTAATTGCTGGGCTTTTGCAAGGGAGTTTTCAGGGCGGTTTGCTAAAGAAACTTTTCTTCTACGTTGGTCGTGACGATTAGGAGGATTAGCGAATAGACGTTTGAGGAAGGATGAAAGCAGTTCCAGAAAGGGAGTAAGTCTTATGGCATTAAGAGCAAGGATAGACCAGATACCCAATTGGGTGGAGACGCCGCCGCGTTCTCCCCGAATTCGGCATTGGAATGGAGTCCTTGTTGAACGTATGGCTTGGCTCGATAAACTCGCGAGACCTTTACAGAAGTGGATTGCCCAGTTGTATGGTCAGCCAAGGGAGCCTTCTTATCGGGTCAAGGATATGCTCAATGGAGTCTGGTTAGGACATCCTCTTCACCCAGCATTGGTGAATATTCCCCTGGGAGCTTGGACCGCTTCCTTCATTCTGGATCTCGCTTGGCTCTCTGAGCAAGAGGATGGGATAGCACGGGGCTCCGATCTCTTGATGTGGACTGGCCTAGTTGGCGCAGCTGGTTCGGCTGTGGCTGGAGCGACAAATTGGGTTGATACGGATGGGCCTGAGCAGCGGGTGGGAATGTGGCATGCCTTGCTCAATGGTGGGGTAACAGCCTTAAATCTGATTTCTGCGCTCCTACGCCTTACTAAGCAGCGACGTCCTGCAATTGCAGTAGCTGCTGCGGGCTATGCGTTAATGATGTATTCGACATATATTGGTAGAGAGCTGGCCTATTCTACGGCGATTGGTGTCAACCACGTTGCTTGGGAGGGAGGTCCTAATAACTTTGTGCCAGTGATGGAAGAAAGCGCTTTGATACCGGGCAAACTCACACGAGTAGATGTTAATGGCATTCCAGCCGTTTTGCTCAAAGATGGTAATGCCATTTATGCGATTGCTGCAACATGTTCCCACCTAGGAGGGCCATTGGATGAGGGGCGGTGTGAAGATGGTATTGTCTATTGTCCTTGGCATCATTCAGGTTTTCGTCTAGCGGATGGTAGTGTTGCCAATAGCCCTGCTGTCTATGCTCAACCAACCTTTGCAGTGCGTGTTCGCAATGGTATGATCGAACTTTGCCGCCTTGAACATGCCTAATATGCAGAGGTTAGCAAGATTCTTCTAGGTATGATTGCAACTTAGCCTGAGTACGAGTATAGTGGGTAACTGCTTGGTGTAAGCTGTAGCGTTTCGGTCCCCAACATTCCAGTAGTCCAGTATTGCATAGTTCATCTAACATCTTTTTAGATTGTCGTTGCATTATTGCCAGAGCTGCTTCTTCTGAAAAGCTGTGGGGTTTGGGTGGAAAGACGGCCAGAGCATGCAAAGAGGCCAGGGCTTCTTGGCTCAACTGCTGGGTACACATAGCAATAGTAGAATACAAACTAAAGGGGGACATTATTCCAAAGTGGAGAAGCCGTAGCCCAGCCGTCGTAGGCATACTCAAGCGTAAGTGATCTTGAGTATCGTGTAACTTTGTCAAGGCAACTCGGAGGGGCCAGGGGGATGGGATCGAGGTCGAGGTTAATGAGGCCAAGTACTTGCTTATCAGGATCAAAGCCAACGGCAAGCAACCCAAAGCCTGTACTAGAGATTGAGCCCCTTGAGGATCTTGCTGAATGAGCTGGGGGATATGACGGGCCATCAGCGCTAGCCCATCGGCCACCTCTAGTTGGGGCACTACTATAGCGTGTTGCTTGGCGAAGGCGCGAGCGACCTGGGATTGGCGAGTGATCAGCAGATAAGAGCACTGTGGGCCTCCGACCTGCAAAGCCAGGGCATCTTCTACTGTCCAGGCATCATCGATAATCAGCAGCATCTGCCTATTGCTAGTAGCTGTCCGCAGGGCTTGTTCCCATGCCAATGGGCTCTCGGGATTTTCCACATCGCTGGCAGTAACTCCTAGCAGTGCTCCCCAACGCATCAACTGACCCAATATATAAGGTTGGGGTCCTAAGGGGGCCCACAAGATGCCATCGGGGAAATGAGCCTGCACCTGCTTGTTGGTAGCTAGCGCCACTGCCAGAGTAGTTTTGCCGACACCGGGCAAACCATAGAGAGCAGTTCGGGACAAACTCTTAGTATCTAAAAGATGCTCTTTCACCTGCGCGAGCAGCTCTGTTCGTCCTAGTAAGTAATCGCTTGTGCCTAAAGTGTGTTGGAGGGCTATATCAACTGACAATGATTCTTGATACGCGGCTTCTAGCATAGCTTGGTGAGTGGCGGACAGCGGTGTAGTTGGCTTCAGTACATTGGCCTGATTCTCACTCATGTCCCACAACAGACCTAATTCATCAGCTGTTCTGCCAAAGAGAGTCTCTAACAGCACTCGATGGTTGGGATGAGGCAGAGTGATCCCATTTTCCCAGCGAATCACGGTTCTGATAGTCACTCCCATGGCTCTAGCAAGCCTTTCCTGAGTCCAGCCGCGCCGTTTGCGTTCGGTTTTCAATGTTCGATTGCGTATCAAGACGGGGCGCTGTTCGGTATCATCCATAATCATATTCCTCCAGGCTTTAGTAGCTGCCACTTTTTCATTGTCAAATGCTTTAACCTCCAGAGGGTTCCCACACGGAACCGCCTGTACTGTACTAAGGATACTGAGTGAGAGTAATTATTTTCTAGGATAAATTGGGAGCAACTTTAGGGACATTTGGGAACAACTTCACCGATAGGCTTGCTTATTTTCGTCGATGGTGTTGGACCTCAGAGCCATTGTGGCCTTCTTTGGATTGATTCGCCTTTTCTGGCAGTAGCTGTTGCTGTGGACCCTCAAGTTGCTTATTGATATCTGTAAGATGCTGGAAGTTCTGCTCAAGAATAACTTTTTGTTGCTGAGCCTGTGCCAAAGAGATCAGAGTTGTGTTGGCCATCTTTGTCTCTAGGGGTGAAGCCAGGACTTGCATCTGAGTCCAGGTTCTTGTAGCAAAGAGCCCTTCTCCTCGTCTGGCTCCCAACAAAAAGGATTTTTGCTTGGCACTCAAATTGAAAGTGCGTACAACCGACTCAATTGTGCTAGAGTCCTGCTTCATCAAAAATTTCATCGTAGACATGGCTAGGATGGTTTTGCCTTGCTCTGAACCTAAGAAGTCATCGGAATTCTGTGTGGTACACCAGAGTCCACCTCCATATTTACGGATTCGTCTGGCGAATTCCTCGAGGAACTTAGCTCCTTGGTGAAATTTCATCAACAGCCATGCTTCGTCGATCAGGATAATGGTATTGGACTTGATGATATTCGAGCGTCGTGCTTGCCTCATCTTAGTCCATAAGAATTCAGTGATAATAAAGAGTCCAATAGGCTTGAGGTCTTCATTGAGTTCTCGAATGTTGAAGTCTATATAGCGATTGCCTAAAGATATGCGAGTTCTAGCTGGGAAAAGGTGTAGATAGCGTTCCAAGCGTTGGCTCAGTCCGTAGGTATCTTTGCCCACACCAAAGCGGTCATCTCCACGCAGGGCACTGGACATAATCACGAAGAATTCCTGCATATTGGGGGGTTGGCGAGTATGTGTGGCCGGGTCCATGGTGATACCCCGGTTCTCATAGGTTTTGATCAAGCACTGGTAGAGGAAGGCTTTCTCTATTTGCGGAAGAATCCCTTGATCTGACAAAATTAACTCTAGTAGCGTGAGCAGGTTCAAGAGCTTTTCGCGGAAAAAGTTGCCTTCATCGGCTTGCGTATCCTCATCCTCATCTATATCTGTAGCTTTGCCTGTTGCGTAGAGTTCAAAGGGATTGATCGGTAGGGAGTCGGTGGAGAGGCGCACATATTGGCCGTGCACCTGTTCACATAAGTTCTGGTATTCGGCTTCTGGGTCAATCACGTAGACATTGCAAGTGGCGAGTAAACGGCACGACACCGTCTTGAGGAAGAAACTCTTGCCGGAGCCTGATTTAGCGAAGACCACCATATTGGCATTTTCCAATATCTTGCTCTCGAACGGATTGATGATCACTAGTCCCCCATTAGCTTGCACTCCAAACATGACTCCGCTGTCCATACTGATATCGCTGCCAGTAAATGGAAAGAACGTTCCCGCTGATCTGGTTCCAAACAGACGAAGATGCGGTAAAGCGTTATTGGCATCGGGCAGGCAACTGAGCAGGCCTAAATGATGTTGCCAGTGGGTGGGTAATGCCCGAAAATCTAGGCTACGGACCTTAGTACTGACTCGATTGCTATTTTTGGTCAAGGTGCGGTAATTTCGTGCACGAATGCGGATAAACACGTTAATACTAAAGACTCGCTCATCTCCTCGTGCTAGATTGTCCCGCAGCTGTTCCACATCTTCAAGAGCAATCTTAGTGGTGGGATCAAGTGATCGGCCCTCGCGTTGAGAGATAATCGCTGAGCCTCGTAGCTGTGTCACTTTACGCCCCAACTGCGCACTTACGAGCTCTGGAGGGTGAGGCGTAATATGGATGCTAAAATCGATATTGGGTTGGTCAATCTGAATAATTTGATCTAACCACCCAGGATAAGCACTTCGGGGAAATTGGATCAGGGCTAGGATCTTGCTGTATTCAGGCGCTAGTTCACTATCGATACGAATACAGGAGGAAAACAGTTCGATCGAGCTAGGTGTCACCAAATCCGAGAGCTGTCCAAAACTAGGAAGAGTTAGCATCCCACGTGTGTTGGATGGTTGTTTTTGTGGCATAAAAGATTTGAAGAGTAGAAAGGGGTCCCACCATGGTTTCTGGCTTTCCTGCTGCTTCATTGAGAGAGATTGGGAGAGTTCTAAGAGGTCTGCATCTTCAATCATGACTGACCCAGTAAGGGATTGGGAAAAATGACCAGAGAGAGGGGAACGATCATCAGGAGAGAGGACAGGTTTATTAAGACCATCAAGCATAGCATTAGTAATAGGTGCAGGTCGTGCATCCTGGAGGATAAGGCAACTCTGATAGAGATCGATAATCTCTGTACGAGTTAAGATCCTGCCTGTGAGCCCGATGCGTTCGAGTTGCTGGAGGAGTTCCTCCATACGCTGCTCAAGTTTGAGTTGAGCAGTGATTGCTGCTTCTGAGGCGTCGCTGGTTTTCTCATGTTCTGCTGGAACAATGATATAATATTCCCGTTTGAGTAGGGCTCGGTGCGAGGAGAGCGTACGCACAAACTGAGCATGATCTTGGGCCACTGCTGCTAGATCTCCTTCAATCGACTCCATGGCACGCAGATAGCCCTCAATATTATAAGGAAGGTTACGAATCAAAATCTGAATGGGAAAGGCCAGTCCATTGAGGAAGCCTTTAAATCCCTCAATAATACCTTCTTGATCTTTTTCTGACATTAATGCGAAATTAACGCAATTGATGGAAATAATGCTGCGATATTCGAGTTGCTTGCGCCCAAGGTCCAGACCTACCATTCCATTGGTGACTTCCCGTAGCTTGACAAAGGATTTGGCAATATTGAACGGGCTGCCCATAACCAAACTGGGTATTCTCGGTGCTGTCTGCATGATCATATTCCCCTCAAGCCAAAGCAACAAAAGAAACTTGATGCTTTTTTCTCTTTTCCGCTGCAAACATCTCTCTCATGGCTTTTTCCTCTCCTTTAGGAGTTGACTCATACAAAGTTTTGCATTGGTTGACAGATGTTTACCTCTTGCGGCAGTCTTGATTGGAGTGCAAGAGATAGCAGAGTTTTCATCGCATTGATCGACTATTTCTCTGCTTTCTCTCGCTATCAGTGGTAATTGATATGCTTTGTCATCCTCGTGCTAGAAAACCCCTGTATTCATGCATGGGGATGCATGGCGTGTTCTGCCCTGTCAATGGTGGAGGTGCCGCATAAGGGTGCTGTTAGCCTTATCTCTCTTTTCAGATCGAGAAGATTAATCTCGGTTGGCTAGAGAGAGCATTGCATGTGTCTCACCCATGGAAGAAGATCTTCAATGACTATTAACCTCCAACATTACAACCCTTCTGACCGAACCAGCCAGGAACGGCGTTGCCTAATGTAACGGCAAGTAAAACAATGACCAGTCCAACCACTGCGGCTGTGATGGCCTTATTAGACATAACAACTTTCTGCTCATTACCCCAGGCGGTTGCACGCATGAGTCCGCCAATGACAATACCGATCACTGCGATGGCAACCCCTAGTCCCATCAGAATATTGATGATCGTGCCAAGACCGGCTACAAGAGTTGTGACAAATGGATCAGAGCAGTTAGCGGTAGGAGCCGCAGCAATCACGGGTATCCATTGCAATAATGTTGGCATCTTTTTTCCTGCCTTTCTGTACAGACGTACATGGAATTATCGCGAAACAATAATCATGGAAGCAAAGCTTATCCATCAACCCCAAGAGAGTGGTTCTCTTTCCAGGAACGCATGTCACCTTTGAGATAAGCCGCCTGTTGAGTGTTAAAAAATACCTTTCGGTTCAGTAGGGGGAAGGACCTCAGCACGGCAATGTATTTCTTAACCATTCCTAAATGGAAAGAAGAACTGACCGCAAGTGGGTTCCAAAAGAGCTTCTATTTCCTTTGTCAGATGCTTTCACCACGAGAGAGTTCATCCGGAACCCACTTGAGATCGCTTGATAGTAAGGATACCTAATGGAGAGTAGTTTTTTCTAGGACATTTGGGAACAACTTTAGGGACAACTTTGAGGACAAGTGGTAATGTCGATACTTTCGCTCTAATCTGGCCTTGTTCACCTATTTTGATCAGTTTCTTGTTACCCGCATTCATATGCATGTAGGAAAGTAGCTATCTGTATCGATTGGACAACTTGCAGATTTCGTGAGTGTGTCTAGATGTCACCTAGATGTCCATATTTGTCACTTCTCAACTAGGCTCTTTCCCGATTACACTATTATGAGTAGGGTTGAGCAAGTGAGACAAATAGGGCAAGTGGCCAAGAATGTAATGCATCCTATTGGGGTTGCGATGCGTCTAATTGCTGAGAAAACTACAGTCAGTGACCAAATAGGAGCAGATACTAGTGGACATTCAATCTCATGCGGTTGCGCAAACCGCTCTCAAAGCTAGTGAAGTTGGAGAATGCTTGCACGTCTTGTCTGGAAAGGAAGATGCTCAGATGAAATTGAGTTTATTAAAGGCAGAGCGAATGAAACGCGGCTGGACGCAGGCTAAAGTTGCTGAAGCAGTAGGAGTTGATACCAGGACCGTGGGGCGTTGGGAACGGGGCAAAGCTTTTCCTTATCCGTATTATCGTGAGCAGCTCTGTCTTCTCTTTGGGAAGACAGCTCAACAATTAGGCTTGCTCTCAGCTTATCAAGATACGATCTTAGAAGATGTCACTTCTTTTAGTATTCCATCTTCTACACCACAGCACGCTATACAGTCCTCCTTTCTAGCTGACCCGAGTATGCTGTACTCTCTGGGGGGAGTGACAAGTTTGGTGGGGCGTCATGACATTTTGGCGGAGGTCAAGGAGCGGCTGTTGCAGGGTGAGAATGTGGTGTTACAGTCTATGGATAGTTTACCCGGCATAGGCAAAACTGCCTTGGCTAGTGTGCTAGCGATGGACCAGCAGATCCAGAAACACTTCTGCGATGGAATCCTATGGGCAGGGTTGGGACCGAAGCCCAATGTGTTGGGACATCTGGCTCGTTGGGCCATGCTCTTAGGGGTCATGCCAAGTCAGGTAGAAAATATCAGTAGCCGAGAGGCTTGGGGCCGAGCGTTGCGAGCTGCAATTGGGAATCGGCGCTTGCTGTTGGTCATCAGTGATGCTTACAGCGTTGAGGATGTAATGGCCTTACAGGTTGGGGGAAGAGCATGTGCCCATCTGGTGACTACGGGTCTTTCTGATGTGGCCTTGGCCTTTGACCAGAAGGGGGGGATCACGGTTGCTCCACTTGAGGAAAGCGAGAGGATAGACTTGCTGAGCCACTTCGTTCCGAATCTGGTTGAGCAAGATCCTCAAGGGGCACGTACTCTCGTGCAGGCAGTAGGTGGTTTACCGCTCGCCTTGAGATTGATGGGCTCCTATCTGGCTTTGCAGAACTTACCTGTTCAGTCTTGTCCGCTGCAAAGGGCTCTGGCTGTCTTGCATGAGACTCGAGAGCATTTGAGTGTAATGAGTGGGAAGCTGCTCTGCAGATCTGATCTTGGTGAAACTATGCCGCTGAACTTGTATGCAATCATTGCAATGTGTGACCAGCAACTGAGCCCGCAAGCCCATCAGGCCCTGTGTGCTCTGGCCCTGTTTCCTCCAAAGCCAGAGAGCTTTTCGCAAGAAGTAGCCTTAGC
>CBJMBI010000105.1:0-10105 GCA_966427955.1 uncultured Ktedonobacterales bacterium | reverse complement strand
CACCATGCACACGCTTTGCGATCTCTTTGACAGCTGCAAGATCGCCAGGAGAGGCCGCGGGGAAACCAGCTTCGATAATATCTACATTGAGTTGTACCAACTGATCAGCAACAAGTAGCTTCTCAGCCGTAGTCATTGTAGCACCGGGGGATTGTTCGCCATCACGCAGAGTTGTGTCAAAAACTTTTACTACCGCAGGATCTCCCATCGTTATGTTTCCTCCTTAATATGTGACCATGTATGGGGTGAGGCTTAGTAGCCTCACCTTGATTATTTTGTTGTCTCTACCTTCACTTCTGCATTCTCAGACTTTTTCTGAGCGGGATTGAGCCAGGGCATCATAGAACGCAATTCTTTGCCCACCTGCTCTATCTGATGCTGTGCATTTTTACGGCGCATAGCCAGGAAAGCAGGACGTCCAGCCTGATTCTCCTGAATCCAACGTGATGCAAAGGTTCCATTTTGTATTTCTTTGAGCACCTTACGCATCTCATCACGAACATGCTCGTCGATCAAACGTGGACCACTCACATAGTCGCCATATTCGGCTGTATCACTGATCGAGTAGCGCATATAGCTCATACCGCCCTGATACATCAGATCCACAATCAACTTCATCTCGTGCAAGCATTCGAAGTACGCCACCTCTGGCTGATATCCTGCCTCAACAAGGGTCTCAAAACCTGCCTGGATGAGCGAGGTAACTCCACCACACAGAACTGCCTGCTCACCAAATAGATCAGTCTCAGTCTCTTCAGCAAAGGTAGTTTGCAGAACGCCAGCACGCGTGGAACCAATAGCACGAGCATAGGAAAGCGTCAGAGCCTGGGCCTGACCAGTCGCATCCTGGTAAACCGCCCAGAGCGCAGGAACACCCACACCCTCAACGAAGAGACGGCGTACCATGTGGCCGGGGCTCTTGGGAGCCACCATCGCAACGTCAATATCAGCAGGTGGAACAATCTGCGAAAAATGCAGGCTGAAACCATGAGCTGTCAGTAACAATTTGCCAGGAGCAAGACCTGGACGGATGTCGCGCTCGAAAATTTCACGGTGATGCTGATCTGGAATGAGCAGCATGATCACATCGGCTTGTTGAGCCGCCTCAGCAGGAGTGAGAACACGTAACCCTTCTGCTTCGGCCTTCTGACGACTCTTACTGCCAGCGGGCAAACCAACAACAACGTTGACACCACTATCACGCATGTTGAGCGCATGCGCATGCCCCTGGCTACCATAACCAATTACAGCAACCTTTTTCTGTTGAATAAGCTCTAAATTTGCATCTGCGTCGTAATACACGTGTGCCATTACTAAAACTCCTGATAATTTGTAATAATGTTGGAAATGTAAAAACTACAAATTCGCAAATCTGCTAATCCGTAATTCTTGGACCAATGCAATAGACGTCCTCTAATCAGTCTAACGCTCTATTGCTACATAGCCAGAATGAGCAATCTCACGAATGTCATATGCTTGAAGCGCTTTAATACATTGTGAGATTTTTTCTTCACTGCCAGACACTTCAAATGTGACCACATCTAGCTTAACATCAACAGCAACAGCTCCAAATTGGTCTGCAACTGCAATCACTTCATGGACATTGTCAGCAGTTATACCGACCTTTACCAGCACCAACTCACGTATCACAGCTTGCTGGGTAGTAAGATTGATAACCTGCCGAACATCGACGACTTTGCGCACTTGCTCAACAAGATTATCAATACTGACCTCGGAATCCTTGACTAGGGCAGTGATGCGAACAATATCTGGCGCATCACCCCGTCCCATAGATAACGACTGGACGTTCGCCCGCTTGCGGCGGAGCACTCCGACAACACGATCGACGGCTCCAGGGCGATCTTCAACCAATGCAATTAAAACATGGACAACTTCAGCACCTTGGGGTAGATCAGAATATCCCGCACGCTGTACAGTAGCATTTGTCACGGCCAATGACCTCCTAATTCTGTTCAGGCTGCTCTTCAATCATATGCTTGATCGTCTTTCCTGAAGGAATCATTGGAAAGACATTTGCTTCAGACTCGATAGCAAAATCAATAATCACGGTGCCCTCAGTCGCCATCGCACGCTTCACAGCCGCCTCTACTTGCTGGCGCTCAGTTACACGGATTCCAGTGAGACCATAGGCTGGAGCCAGCTTAGTATAGTCAGGACTGGTGATAGGAGTCTCAGAATAGTTCCGTGAGTGGAAGAATTGCTGCCACTGACGCACCATACCTAGATAGCCGTTATTCATAATCGCTACCTTGACAGCTACCCCTTCTTGTTGTAACGTAGCCAGCTCCTGCAAATTCATCTGGAAGCATCCATCACCTGCCACAGCCCAAACTGGCGCGTCAGGGATCCCCATCTTGACACCCATGGCTGCTGGCAATGAGAAGCCCATAGTACCCAAACCGCCAGAACTAATATGACTATTGGGACGCTCCCAACGATAAAAGCGTGCCGTCCACATCTGGTGCTGACCAACGTCAGAGACGATAATTGCCTCACCATCAGTAGCCTTATAGATTGCATCTAGAATGCTCACAGGGTCAGGTAGCGCCTCATCATGTTGAAAAAACTGACTCCGCTTGTTAGCATCTGCCTCCCAAGAGCGAATCTCTTCAAGCCATACCCGCTTGTCAACGGGAGCTACGACCTCAGTCAGTGCAGCTAATGCTATTTTTGCATCAGAGACGATTGGTACAGTTGCAACCTTGACTTTGTGCATCTCAGAGGCATCGATATCAATATGAATAAAGCGTGCATGAGGAGCAAAGCCACTTACATCACCCGTGACACGATCATCAAAACGCAGACCGACACCAATGATGAGATCACTTTCATCGATAGCATGATTCGTATGGGCAGGTCCATGCATACCAGGCATACCGATAAACAATGGATGCGACACTGGAAAAGCACTTAGTCCGAGCAGAGTAGTGCTCACAGGAATAGATGCTCTCTCAGCCAGGGCACGTAGCTCAGCGTAAGCATTTGATAGGATGACGCCATGTCCAGCCATAATTAGAGGGCGTTCAGACTGAGCAATGAGTTCAGCAGCCTGCGAGAGTAAGTGATCCGCTGGTCGTGGAGCATTAGCCAGACTGGCCTGCAAAAACTCTTCTGAGGTTTGGTAATCGGAAGCCCGATACTTTACCTTGGCGAATTGTACATCCTTAGGAACATCAATTAGTACTGGCCCAGGACGCCCGCTACGAGCAATCCGAAAGGCTTCGTGAATGATGGGAGCTAATTCCTCAACATTGCGGACCAGGAAATTATGTTTGGTGATGGGCTGCGTCATACCAATCACATCAGTCTCTTGAAAAGCATCACGACCGATAAAAGGGCGGGCTACCTGGCCTGTAATTGCCACAATAGGTGTTGAATCCATAAAAGCGGTTGCCAGACCAGTCACCAGATTTGTTGCGCCCGGGCCGCTAGTTGCCACACACACACCAACCTTTCCTGTCGCACGAGCATAGCCGTCAGCCGCATGTGCCGCTGCCTGTTCGTGTCTGACCAGTACGTGATGCAACGACGGATATGATGTCAGTGCATCATAGAAAGGCATAATCGCCCCACCAGGATAGCCATAGAGTGGTTCTACACCTTCACGAACTAATGCCTCACACATAATTTGACTACCGGTAAGTTCTCGAATTTCATCATCATGTCGATTTGCCTGATACCCGGTACGTGGGCCATGAACGACGTTTGCAGCGATTGCCATAAATCCTCCTGCTCTCTACAATGATTGTAAAAAAGAAGACCTCCCAGCATGGGAGGTCCTTTTAAGGTTACTTCTTTGAATTGGGTTAGCATCGTTGCTCCCGTTATACTCCCTGTGCTGTTTTCGTGGCCGGTCCCTTTACAAGCCCTACCAGACTCTCGAGCCTTACAAGTCTGGTAAGGCCGATAAGCAAAAGGCTAATAAGGACTACAAGCAGTACCACAAGGAGAAGGAGCACAATAAAGAGCACAAATAAAGAAACCGACGTCATAACGCCGGTTAACAAAATTGTACAGATAGTTGCAAACATACACAGTGTAGGCATGGAGAAAGACGCACACATCCAACGGCGCTGATAACTCATCTTTGTTGTTTCTGAACCGTTCAATGCTGCAAACACTTTCCTATACTCCGTCTAATTCCAATCGCTCGTTTGCGAAAACCTTTTTCTGACGACAGCCACCCTACTAGAGTAATCTGTATCATTACTTGATCTGGTCAGAGGATACACTACCTGGCAAATGTTTGTCAACCCGCTCCAGAGTGTTTTTCTAACTTTTTTTAAAAGATTGGAAGATAGATACAGTTGATAGTCAATTGGTATGTACATTTAGTACATAGATCTGCCCTTCCAAATCTTGATTTGCTGAGACTTTCTATGATATACTCCTCGGATATATGTCCAAATAGAAATAAGAAAAGGCAAAGATTCTTAGTGGCTTGTGTCAAATCGGATTTTCGGCTAAACGGTTTTTGGGGAGAACCAAGATCAGTTCTTCCCAATTACGCATGATCGCAGGCACGTATAACGCGCTCCCGTTGGCAGCAACTCGCTCTTTATGACATCCAGATGGTGTGCAGCATAGGAATCCGTAGAGACAAGACTCTGCGGTTTATTGGCAATGAGCGACTGCAATTTCTGTTGTTCCTGCGATGAGAGAGGAGATTTGAGACGCGCCAAAGTCAGGTGAGGTGAAAAGGGACGAGTATCAACTTCAAAACCATGTCGCTGCAACTGACGGTTAAGCATGCGATGAGCAAAGGCCAGAGATCCTGAAGGCTCCTCAATGCCCATCCAGATGACACGTGGGAAACGTGGTGATCCGAAAGTACCAAGGTTCGAGAGACGATAGGAGAAGGGCAGGATCCGCTGAGATACTATTTCTACTGCTTGGATAGCCTCAGCGAGCTGCTCATCAGTTAGTTCTCCAAGGAAAGCAAGCGTGAGATGGATACTTGAGGGATTGACCCAACGTACCCCTGGTAAGGCCTGTGCCATCTGGCTAATCACAGCAGCCAGATGGCATTGTAAGGCATTATTCATCTCTAAAGCGATGAATGTTCTAGTCATTTTTTCTTTTCAATCTTGAATTAGCCGCTCTACAGCCCTTCTACAGTGTCCAGAGACTTCTGGTCATGCCGCAAACAACATTCTATCCAGTTCCTCACCGTCAATCGTTTCAACCTGGATGAGGTGCTCTGAAATAGCCATGAGTTTGTCCTCTTTTTCACGTAGGATATTCAAGGCTGTTGTGTAAGCTTGATTAATCAGAGCAGAGACTTCAGCATCAATTTTGGCTGCTACCTCACCACTGATCATAGTATTGCCATCAGCATCTGCTTTGAGAGCAATATTGCCAAGCGAGGACATACCAAACTCACAGACCATACGGCGTGCAATATTGGTTACATACTCAATGTCCTGGCTGGCCCCAGTAGTAATGTCACCAAAGATAATCTCTTCGGCAGCACGCCCTCCCATCGCCCCAGCTAATTTTGCTAGCAGTTCTGAACGACGCATGAGATAGCGGTCCTCAGCAGGAGCTTGCACAGTAATACCTAGAGCCATACCTCGAGCAATTGCGGAGACCTTCTGCACAGGATCTGCTCCTGGCATCGAGCGCATGACAATAGCATGACCCACTTCGTGATAGGCAATGATGGCTTTTTCAGCCTCAGTAATCAAGCGACTCTTGCGCTCAGGACCTGCCATTACACGGAGAATGGCTTCTTCTAAATCCGGCTTCTCAATGAACGTTTGCCCATTACGAGCAGCCAACAGAGCAGCTTCATTAAGCAGATTGGCCAAGTCAGCTCCCGAGAAACCCGCTGTCTGACGGGCTAGATCAACTAGACTGACACCAGGGGCTAGAGGTTTATCTTTAGCATGCACTTCAAGGATGGCTTGACGACCACGGATATCAGGTTTATCAAGCATGACACGGCGATCAAAACGTCCGGGACGTAAGAGTGCCTGATCAAGTACATCAGGACGGTTGGTAGCTGCGATCACGACTACATTTGTATGTTTATCAAAACCATCCATCTCGACGAGCAATTGATTGAGGGTTTGCTCACGCTCATCATTTCCGCCTGTACCCGAGTTGGTTCGTTGGCGACCAACGGCATCAATCTCGTCGATAAAGATGATACATGGCGCATGTTCTTTGGCTTCTTTGAAGAGATCACGCACTCGGGCTGCTCCAACGCCAACAAACATCTCCACGAATTCAGAACCGCTTACACTGTAGAAAGAAACTCCTGCTTCTCCAGCAACTGCACGAGATATTAAAGTTTTTCCTGTACCAGGAGCACCAACAAGCAGTACACCTTTAGGAGTACGCGCCCCCATTGCAGTAAAGCGCTCGGGATGTTTCAGAAACTCGACGATTTCCTGTAATTCTATCTTCGCCTCTTCAACCCCAGCGACATCCTTAAAGAGGACAGAAGGACGAGTTTCGGTAAAACGTTTTGCCTTCGAGCGTGCAAAGGGCATAGCCTGCCCTCCCATATTGCCACGCTTGATAGCAAAAAACATCATTCCTGCAACAAGAACTATCAGGAGTATCTCAATACCCCCCTGTAGCCATTGGCCATGTTGACTATCATCAACATTGACACTAACGCCATCTTTGCGGAATTCATCGGTTAGTGCAAGCCCATCTTCCTTGATACTATGGTACTGTTGGCCTGTTTTACTCGTCGCATAGACATCATTGCCATCAATAGTGATCGATTTCAACTGATGGTGATCAGCCATGTTCAGAACGTCGCTCACAGGCTTGTCCTGTATAGAAGCTCCCCCTACAGTAAGATTGACCAAACGTACACCCGCAAAAACCAGCAACACCACAGCCAGGATAATGATGGCTATAGGGATGAAATAGCGGGTAATGAGATTGCGTTTTTTTGTTGTTTTGGATGTTGATTTTGTTGTTCCTCGATTATCCTTTGGCGGTATTTCCATGCGAAACCGTTTAGACCCTTCCGTATTTCTGTAGGTAGCTAAACTACCCAACTAACCATCTCTTTGTTCTCAATCTTGTCTGAGCCTCATCCACCCCTCCACAGACCCTTGCGCTTATATGTGAGACCTACTGACTGCTGCTAGCTAGGCGATCTCTATGAGGCTCTATTTAGAAATGGCACCCGTAGCCAGTATAGCGCACAACAAAAGATTAGCATGTGCTTAGAAGGCTTAGAAAGTCTTAGAGATAATCTTAATATTAGGACATTCTTCAACCTATTTCAAATTACCACTTTTCCGATAGTAACAAGGTACCATTTTTTCTCGAAGCTGATCAACATGTATCATTGCCTTCCTCTTTAATCTCATCCCGTTTTTCTCTCTTACCTCGGCTGCTTAATATGGAAAAAGTCTTCCTGCAGTGGTACAATATTACTAGTAGAGAGGAAACATTACCCCATGCGAGAAGATTTCACCTTGCCAGAAACAATACAAGGTCTTGTATCAAAGGTGCTTCAAATCGGCTCCAAAGTCGAACCATTTAGTAAGGAGAGCTATGAGAAAGCACCACGTATTCGTGATGCCAGAGTTGTACACAGTGTTTGCCCGTACTGCGCAGTTGGCTGCGGCCTAAATGTCTATGTCAAGGATGGCTGCGTCATAGACATTGAAGGCAATCCTGCAAGTCCCATCAATCACGGAACATTGTGCCCCAAAGGATCAGCCACTTTCCAATATACAATGAACTCAGATCGCTTGACAAAGGTCCTCTACCGTGCTCCCTACAGTGATCACTGGCAGATCAAATCGCTAGACTGGGCAATGGAACAAATTGCTCAGCGCGTCAAGCAGACTCGTGACGAAACATTTGTGGAACGTTTGCCCGATGGACATGAGGTCAATCATACTCAGGGCATCGCGTCACTGGGAGGAGCCACATTGGATGTTGAAGAGAACTATTTGATCAAAAAGCTCTTCAGCGGAGGCTTAGGCATCGTCTCGATTGAGAACCAAGCCCGCATATGACACAGTTCAACAGTACCCGGTCTGGGTACCACATTAGGGCGAGGCGGAGCCACCACGTTTCCGCAAGATCTGGTCAATAGCGATTGCATCTTGATTATGGGCAGCAATATGGCAGAAGCCCATCCAGTTGCATTTGCCAATGTCGTCAAAGCGAAAGAGCGAGGAACACAGGTCATTCATGTTGACCCACATTTCTCACGCACATCGGCATTAGCTAATCTCTACATGCCCATCCGCGCCGGGTCTGATATAGTTTTTCTAGGAGCGATCATCTCATATTTATTAGAGCAGAAGGCCTATTTTCATGACTATGTGATGCATTATACCAACGCTCCCATGCTTATTAGTGAGGCTTTTAAAGATACTGAAGAATTAGACGGTATTTTCTCTGGCTATGATCCACAAACAGGTTCCTATAGCGATCAGAGCAGTTGGGATTACCAGAGAGATGAGCATGGTCAACCACTGACCGATCCAACATTGCAGCATCCACAGTGTGTATTCCAGATTATGCGACGACATTTTGCACGCTATACGCCAGAAATGGTTGAACAGGTATGCGGGGTTGCACGCGGGGAGTGGATGAAGGTGGTACAAGCACTCATTATGAACTCAGGGCGTGAACGTACAGGAGCTATTTGCTATGCAGTAGGCTGGACACAACAATCAAAGGGTGTGCAAATTATCCGTGCCGCTGCTATCATGCAACTACTGTTAGGTAACATTGGACGTCCTGGCGGTGGCATTATGGCCTTGCGAGGTCACGCTTCAATCCAAGGATCAACAGATGTGCCAACGCTCTACGATCTTTTGTCGGGCTACATGCCACAACCGGCCACACTCCCAATAGAGCAACAGAGTCGAGCAAATCGGGCTAATACATCCCTCTTGAAAAAACACAAACAGCAGATACCATCTCAACAAACACTGGCTGAATATATCGAAACAGTCGGACAGAAACAGGGCTGGTGGGCTCATCTTCCAGCTTATATCTGTAGTCTACTCACAGCATGGTACGGCGAG
Source organism: uncultured Ktedonobacterales bacterium (assembly GCA_966427955.1). Taxonomy (GTDB): domain Bacteria; phylum Chloroflexota; class Ktedonobacteria; order Ktedonobacterales; family Ktedonobacteraceae; genus DASYAN01. The sequence continues at coordinate 1,067 of CBJMBI010000105.1, read as the reverse complement.
GCTTGTCTTGAGCCGGAGAGCGATCATGGCTATCGCTGGCTCCCCAAAGTAACTGGTGACCACTCACACCTCGTAACTAGTTATGCCATGCTAGATGGAAAAATAAAGGGCTACTTTCTCTTTGGACAAAATCCTGCCGCTGGTAGTACCAACGCACGTATGCAACGCAAAGCTTTGGAGCAGTTAGATTGGATGGTCGTTCGTGATCTCTACGAGGTTGAGTCTGCCACTTTCTGGAAAAAAGGTCCCGAACCAGTTGATCCAAGCAGAATTAAAACAGAGGTTTTTCTGCTGCCAGCGGCTGCTTCGACTGAGAAAGAAGGCTGCTTCACAAACACTCAACGACTCTTGCAATGGCGCGATAAAGCCGTTGATCCTCCTAATGATGCACGCTCAGATCTTTGGTTTATCTACCATCTCGGCAAGCGTCTCAAAGAACTCTATGCAGATAGCCAGGACGCAAAAGACCGTCCTCTTCAGGCCTTACTCTGGGACTATGACCGTAGCGAGCCAGAACCCAATTCTCGCATCTCTGACGAACCAGATGTGCATTTGGTACTTAAAGAAATCAATGGTTATTATGTCTATCCACCTGATCAGTTTGATAAAAATAGTAAAACACAACGGCGCCATAGCCTGCGTGATGCACCACATTTACCAGGCTTTACTGCATTAAAGGATGATGGAAGTACGGCCTGTGGTTCCTGGATTTATAGTGGGGTTTATCCAGCTCCCAATAATAACCGTGCAGCTTCACGGATCTCGGATGGCTTTATGAATTTGCAATGGGGATATGCGTGGCCAGCAAACCGCCGTATCCTCTATAACCGCGCATCGGCAGATCCACAAGGCCGCCCCTGGTCAGAGCGCAAGAAGTATGTCTGGTGGGATGAGCAACAGCGGCAATGGACAGGCTATGACATTCCTGATTTTCCGGTCAATAAAGCTCCTGACTACCAGCCACTACCGGGGGCAACCGGAATGGATGCCATCGCTGGGACGGACCCATTTATTATGAAGCCCGATGGCCGAGGTTGGCTCTTCGCTCCTCTAGGATTGAAGGATGG
>CBJMBI010000104.1:0-10138 GCA_966427955.1 uncultured Ktedonobacterales bacterium | reverse complement strand
TCATTGGGCAGTTCCTGCCGCAATGCCGCCAGAACAGTGAGACCTCCTGCACCTGTATCAAAAACTCCAATTGGTGCATTTTGGCGGCTACTGATTAGTGCTTGCCAATTTTGATTTGCATGGCTTCTCGGGTCATTTTTGTTGTAATCACTGAAACTATATTCACTTCGCTCAGAGTCACGTGCTGGATACACATTTTGTATCCGTTCTTTTCTGTCAGAATTCTGCATTTGTCCATCCTTTATTGTATGTAATATTACTATTAAACCCCAACTCTCGCAAATTCTCCCTGCTCACCAAAAACTTGGCGTAGCGCATCACTGATCTCTCCCAGTGTCGCGTAGACTTCGACGGCCTCAATGATCAGAGGCATGAGGTTAGCCTTACCAGAAGCTGCATCTTTGAGGGTTTGTAATTTCTGTGCAACCTGTTCATTATCACGACGCTGGCGTAATGCTGCCAGCTTTGCGGCCTGATGTTTTCCCACAGCAGGATCAACACGGTGCAGTGTTGGGCGCTCATCTTGCTCCGTTGTAAAGCGATTAACCCCAACGACAACTGCTTGTCCCAGTTCCAGTGCACGCTGGTAATCGTAAGCTGCCTGTTCGATTTCTGCTTGTAAGAAACCTTGTTCGATGGCACGTACGCTTCCACCCAGAGCATCGATCTTATGGATGTACTCCCAAGCTCGCTCTTCTATTGTATTCGTGAGATACTCAACATAATATGAACCTGCTAGAGGATCAACTACGTCAGCCACGCCAGTTTCATATGCCAAGACTTGCTGGGTGCGCAGTGCAACCTGCGCGGACTCTTGAGTGGGCAGCGAAAGCGCTTCATCTTTTGCATTAGTATGTAGGGATTGTGTACCACCTAAGACAGCAGCCAGAGCTTGGTAGGCAGTGCGAATGATGTTGTTCTCAGGTTGTTGCGCGGTGAGGGTAGACCCTGCTGTCTGGGTATGAAAACGCAGCATCATGGAACGTGGATCTTGTGCATGAAAGCGATCACGCATGAGTGTAGCCCACATGCGACGTGCGGCACGAAATTTGGCAACCTCTTCAAACAAGTTGTTATGACTATTAAAAAAGAAGGAAAGCTGACCGGCAAAGGTATCGACATTGAGTCCAGTATCGAGTGCAGCTTGCACATAGCTGATGGCATTGGCAAGTGTAAAAGCTACTTCCTGCACTGCCGTGGACCCAGCCTCGCGAATGTGATAGCCACTGATGCTAATGGTGTTCCAGCGCGGCAAATGCTGGGCGCAATAGTCAAAAATATCGGTGACTATACGCATTGCTTGCTGCGGTGGATAAATATAAGTTCCACGTGCAATATATTCTTTTAATATGTCATTCTGTATTGTGCCTGAGAGCTTCTTGCTATCTATGCCTTGCTTCCTAGCAACGGCAATATAGAGAGCTAGGAGAATAGCGGCTGTCGCATTAATGGTCATTGACGTGCTGATACGATCTAGCGGTAGATCTTTGAGCAGAGCCTCCATATCTTCTAGACTCGAGATCGAGACGCCGACTTTGCCTACCTCGCCCTCTGAAAGAGGATGATCTGCATCATAGCCCATCTGAGTAGGCAGATCGAATGCAACAGAGAGGCCTGTTGTGCCTTGCGAAAGTAAGAAATGATATCGTTTATTCGACTCCTCTGCACTGGCAAACCCGGCGTACTGGCGCATAGTCCAGAGACGCGAGCGATACATGCCTGGACGAATGCCCCGTGTAAATGGAAACTCGCCAGGATAGCCTAGCTTCTCATGAACATTGAATGCATGGAGGTCTTCATCGGTGGATAGATCGGGTATGGCAATATGCGAACTAGTGGCAAATGTACTTCGCTGTTCCATAGCTTTGGCCCTAGCTTGATCTACTGTTGTACTACGCCACTCGTCAACACTTTTACTTCTGTGCAGCTCCATGAAAGTTTCTCCTGACACATACTCCTCGCATTATAGCATATACTACAAGTAGAGGTTTCAGGGATGCTGCATATGGCTGTTGTATTTGCAAAGCACGTACGTTATACTTGATGGTATGTGTGGCCTTCTATCAAGACCAGTACAGCTCCTTGCTCGACTGTTTGCCCTTTTCCAACCTTGATTTCTTTGATGATTCCAGCTATAGGTGAAATTAGATCATTCTCCATCTTCATAGCTTCAAGGACAATCACCGCCTGTCCCTGTTCAACGCTTGCACCTACTTCTAGGAGGATCTTCACAACCAAGCCAGGCATAGGAGCCTGTATCCTGGCAGTACCACTACTCCCTCCAGCGCGGACTACTCCTGCCAGCATCCTAGTGCGCTCATCTTCAACTGTAACCTCAAAGCGCTGTCCTGCCAGCAGGATCTCGTAGGTCTGACTCTCTTTCTCACTTGATTGGGAGAGACGACGCGCAAAGATCTCATAGGACTTCCCACCAATGAGCAAACTGTAGCGCCCACCCTCGCTGCTATCAGCAGCTAATGGAGCAATCTGACGCCAATCGTGCGCATAATTCACGCCATTTAAACTGATGCTAGTAAGTTTATGGTCTTTCTTGATGTCGACGGTATAGCTTCGCTGATGAATAGTGGAAATATAAGTCATGAATGCTCCTTTACAGCAATTCAACCAATCAAGCCCTACGAATGATCATTGTACCATGCACTTCACTCTTCCAAGAGACTGGGTAAAGGGGGTAGACGTGGCGGAATAGGCGAAGATTGGATCAGCGAAGTGGTTGTTGAGCCATATAAGAGGAATAGATCTACGAGCGAACTAAGCTGGTCAATACTGGGAATGCACACTTTCATAATCAAGCAATCCTCCCCAGTAACGCGGTGACATTCAACTACTTCAGGAACATCCTGGGCTAGTTCGATAATCTTAGGCAGATACCCCGGATTCGGGCGGATGCGAATATAGGCTGCAATGGGTAGTCCTAGTGCTCTTGGATTCAGCTTCAAGCAATATCCTTGGATGATACCTGCCCCTTCTAAGCGACGGACACGTTCTGTGACGGCTGGCGATGACATCCCAATTCGACGACCAAGTGCAGACATGCTTAGCCGCGGATCCTCCTCAAGCTCCCTGAGAATCCTAATGTTAATTGAGTCTAGCTCATTGCTAAATGATGTATAAGTAAAAAGCCGTTTTTTCCTTGAATCTTGAGGTGGCATGCCACTAACCCCTTAATATTCCCATGTATTATTGTACAGAATTATTGTACCATAAGACTTGAGCTAGAGAATTTATGTTAGTACTTAAGGAGAAACCTTATGAAATTTCCAACTCTGGCAATTCATGTAGGGCAAGAGCCAGACCTGACAACAGGCTATTCGCCCAAATACAAAGCTGATTTGGCTAGAAACACTCACCAATTCTTTATTGAGGTTGGTCAAACAGTTTTCCCAATTACAATACCAGAATCTGCTCAGTTCAACTGAGGGGTGGATGGTCTCTGTTGATAGCAATTTTATAGTAGAGCTTTTAATCAAATCGAGTTGAAGACTCATCGATTGATTACCTTGGTCTACAACTCGCCAGATGTCAAACCTGACACTGTCTATAATTGGGGGCAATTATAATGATCTATCTTGATCACGCTGCTACTACTCCTTTAGATCCACGCGTTCTTAATGCTATGCATCCCTACTTAACGAGCGAGTATGGAAATGCTAGCAGTAGTTATACACTAGGTCGCCGTGTCATGCGAGCCATCAATCGCTCTCGTGAGCAGGTGGCCGAGCTTCTCCACTGTCGCAGTAATGAAATCACCTTTGTCAGTTGTGGTTCTGAGAGTGATAATCTAGCAATCAAGGGTATTGCCTTTGCTTCTCAACAGAAGGGCAATCATGTGATTACTTCCTCGATCGAGCATCATGCGGTATTGCATACTTGTCAGTATCTGGACCGCTTTGGTTTCCAGACGACTTATCTGCCAGTCGATGAGTATGGTCGGGTCAATCCTGATGATGTGGGGCGAACCATTACTGATCAAACAGTTCTCGTTTCTATCATGTATGCTAATAATGAGGTTGGAACTATTGAGCCTATTGCGGAGATTGGCAGTATTTGTCGAGCCAGGAAGGTTCCTTTCCATGTGGATGCTATCCAGGCTGGTGGAGCTTTGCCAATCGATGTTGAGGCCCTCAATGTCGATCTACTCTCTCTGTCGGCTCACAAATTTTATGGTCCTAAGGGTATGGGTATTTTGTATGTTCGCCAGGGTATGCATATCCTTCCCCAACTGCAAGGCGGTTCTCAGGAGCGGGGACGACGTGCTGGCACGGAGAATGTGGCGGGGATTGTGGGGGCTGCCAGTGCTCTGCGTTTGGCGTATGAGGAATTACCTCATGTCAACCCCCGTATTCAAGCGCTGCGTGATCGCTTGATTGAGAGCGTTCTGAAGATACCCGGTAGCCGTCTGACTGGTCATCCAACTGAGCGTCTACCTAATAATGCTAGCTTCTGCTTTGAAGGGATCGAAGGCGAATCGATTTTGCTCAACCTCGATATACTTGGTATTGCAGCTTCATCTGGATCTGCATGTACATCCGGATCTGCCGATCCATCGCATGTCCTCATTGCTATGGGATTAGCTCCCGAATGGTCTCACGGTAGCCTGCGCCTTTCATTAGGGAAAGAGAATACAGAGGAGGATATCGAACAGGTTATCTGCGTACTTCCTGGCATTGTCGAGAAGCTCCGTAGTTTAGTTGGTTCGTGCAAAAATGAGAGAGATCTCGTTGAGGGGAGGTAGACAGCGACAGTGAGCCAATTGGACAACGAGACGACATCGAGTAAGCAGATGCAAAGTAGTGACTAACATCAGTGTATTGATATGCAAGGGTGATCCTAGCCGGGCCTGTGCACGGTGAGATGCTGGTAGGGAAACCGATGCTTGTTCTTCAATAAGAACGAGCATCATCTTGTCAGCTCAAGAGATCCCTAGAAATGTCCCAATACCTCTCAACGCCTGTTCGCGGCTTCTGATTGAGCTCTTAGTTTGATGCGGATTCCCCATGCAGAAATGCAGGAGCATCCTGGGCCAATATAGTGAGGAAATACTTATGATCTTACGCACGCTCTATGATGAATCACTTGCTCAAGCAAGCTACCTTATTGGTTGTTCCGCTACACGTGAAGCACTGGTGATCGACCCGAATCGCCACATCGATCACTATATACAACTTGCACAGAGTAAAGATTTGCGCATCACTGCCGTAACGGAGACCCACATTCATGCAGACTTTGTCTCTGGTGCTCGTGAACTGGCCCAGAGTACAGGAGCACGATTATACCTTTCAGATATGGGGCCGGCAGAGTGGAAGTACACCTATGCTGGAGAAGCTGGGGCTATTCTGCTATACGACGGAGATACGTTCAAAGTTGGTAATATCCTGCTCCAGGCTCTTCATACGCCTGGACACACACCTGAACATGTCTCATTCTTGCTGACTGATACTGCCACTACCAATGAACCAATGGGTCTTTTCACTGGTGACTTTCTCTTTGTCGGTGATGTGGGTCGCCCTGATCTGCTTGAGAAGGCAATTGGTCTTACAGGTACAATGGAGACGGGAGCCAAGATGCTCTTCCATTCACTACAAAAAATCCGCCATCTCCCAGACTATCTCCAAGTTTGGCCAGGTCATGGTGCAGGGAGTGCCTGCGGACGGACACTTGGCGCGGTCCAACAGTCCACGTTGGGCTATGAACGGCGACGGAACTGGGCCTTCTCCATCAAGGATGAGGACGAGTTTGTCAAAAAAGTATTGGCAGGGCAGCCAGAGCCGCCATTCTACTTTGCTGAGATGAAACGTATCAACAAAGTTGGTCCGGCACCAGTCAGCACACTAACGCTACCTCCCCAGAAAACATTGGATCAACTGAATGCCTATCTCATGGAAGGGGTTCGTATTGTGGATACGCGCTCCGCAGACGAGTATGCCGCTGGACATATTGCTGGCACGATCAACATTCCACTGAATGGTTCATTTGTGACTTGGGCTGGGTGGCTTCTTCCCTATGACCGTCCCTTCCTGTTGATTGCTGATACAACAGAGGTGGCTCGGGCTCAACACTTGCTCAGCTTGATCGGATTAGAACACATTGCAGGGTACTTGCCCATCGATGCCATCAACCGGTGGGAAGCAATGGGCAATAGTCTTGAAAACACTCAAAAAGTTGATATTGGCACATTACTCCCATATATCCGACAAGAGCATATCCAGCTATTCGATGTGCGCTGGGCGAGCGAATATGCGGCTGGACACATTGAGGGGGCCAAGAATATTCCATTGGGCTACTTGGAATGTCACTTGCAGGAAATACCAACAGATCGAGCTATTGCAGTCCAATGTCAGATGGGGACTCGCTCAGCCATTGCAGCCAGTATCCTGATGGCTCATGGTTTTAAGCAGTGTATTGATGTCCTCGGAGGATTCGCAGCTTGGCAAAAAACTGGCAATCCTGTGAAACAAGAAAATATGCAATAACACTAGTATATTAGTACGTTTGGTAATACGATGGGACGAGCGTCAAAGCGGATGAGAAAACAATCTTGCTCATGTGCTATCTCGTTCCAAGAGTTCTAAAAGAAAGAGTACAAAATGGACCCGCAATCATTGCTGATTATTCTGGTGCTTGGGACACTCATAGGCCTAGCTCTTGGGGCATTAGGAGGCGGTGGCTCAATTCTCACCGTTCCCATCCTAGTCTATCTTCTCCATCTAGAGACGCATGTCGCTGTCGCCACTTCATTAGTGATTGTCGGGATCAACGCACTAGTTGGTATCTTGCTTCATTACCGAGCCGGACATGTGCGTCTCAAAGAGTCGCTCCTCTTTGGAATCTATGGTATTATTGCATCCTACTGTGGGGCGCGTATTTCTTTGCTCTTGCCCAGTGTCATCTTACTTGTGCTCTTCGGACTCTTGATGCTCGTGATTGCTCTGGCCATGGTACGCCCCAGAGAACATGCTCAATTCACACATCGGTCATGGTGGATAACATTGCTTGGCGGTCTTGGTGTCGGCTTGCTGACGGGCTTTCTCGGCGTTGGCGGTGGCTTTTTAATTGTTCCAGCCTTGGTGCTATTTCTCGGTATGAGCATGCCAGATGCTGTTGGTTCCTCTCTTGTAGTGATTACGCTCAACAGTGTTGCTGGCGTTTTGGGGCACCTCAATGGTAGGCCACTGCCCTGGGTGTTAATTGGCTTCTTTGCACTGGCAGGTCTCATTGGCTTGCTGATTGGCACGCGCCTCACAAATATTCTTCCCCCAAAGAGGCTCCGTCAGATCTTTGCAGGTTTTGTCCTCATGCTAGGAATGATTGTCCTTATGCTCAATATACCAGAGGTGTTACAGTACATATGGAAATAATTGATACAATAAACTCCCAACAGTGTCTATCTACTAGGAATAAATATCCGTAGATTATAGCGGTCTAAAGTACATTTTCTATCAAGATTCTATTTAAATAGATTTTTAGCTTAATGCAATTTAATATAATCATAAAGAACATATCGGCCAAATAAAGCTTGAGATGTTCTTATTTTATATAAAAGCCAGTCTAGCAGCTTTACGGGATCATAGATAACTTCTCTAACATTTCTCTAACACTTTTCCTATGCGGTTCTAACAATTGCTATGGCATACTCATAAACGGATTAAGTTCGAGAGAACATCTGAGAACGACGATGAATAAACAGAGCAATCAACACCAGAGCATACTAACTAAGCAAACGCTTGATACTTCACAAGCGCCGCGGCGCTGTGCTAACTGCGAAATCGAGTTTCTATGGCCTCCGACTGTAGTACGGGGCAGCACCTACTGCTGTATTGGTTGTGCTACGGATGGTCCGTGTTGTTGCGATTATTCCCAATACAACTCAGTCAACATCTCAGGTGTTATCCACTATGGCCCTGGGGTAGGCCCAGATACGCCACTCAATTCTAGAGAAGATGCATATATTCATAGAGGAAAGGAAGTGTCTACCGTGGCAGCTGCAATTCATCCTATTGGAGAGCGCGTGGTTGTAAAGCCCGCTGCAAAAGAAGAAGTAACCAAAAGTGGAATCGTTATCCCTGATACCGCTAAGGAAAAGCCCCAGGAAGGGACTGTCATCGCTGTTGGCAGTGGTCGTTTATTGGATAATGGCGACCGCGCACCCATCGAGGTCAAGGTAGGTGACCGTGTGCTATTTGCTAAGTACGGCGGTACCGAGTTCAAACTCGATAGCGAAGAGTACTTGGTTCTCAAAGAGAATGATATTCTGGCAGTTATCGGCTAGTCCGATAGCTCTTAAGGTTTAATGGGAGGTTTATTAAAGAATGGCAAAACAACTCGTCTTTGATGAAGAGGCTCGTCGTGCCCTTAAGAGAGGTATCGACATTCTAGCTGGTGCTGTAAAGACAACTCTTGGTCCAAAGGGCCGCAACGTGGCTCTGGATAAGAAATTTGGCGCACCGAGCGTGACACATGATGGCGTAACCGTTGCCAAGGAGATCCAACTAGAGGATCCCTTTGAGAATATGGGGGCTCAACTTCTTAAGGAAGCTGCAACGAAGACAAATGATGTCGCTGGTGATGGTACTACAACTGCAACAGTGCTAGCTCAGTCCATTGTCAATGAGGGTTTGAAAAACCTCGCTGCTGGCGCCAATCCCATGCAGTTAAAGTTGGGTATCGATAAGGGTACAGAGGCCATTGTTTCCTACATTCGACAACAGGCTGTACCTGTTCAGACCAAGAAGGACATCGCTCAGATTGCTTCGATCTCTGCTGCTGATGAGCAGATTGGTGAGCTGATTGCCGAAGTTATGGACAAGGTCGGTAAGGATGGTGTCATCACTGTTGAGGAGTCGCGCGGCATCAACTTCGAGGTCGAGTATGTCGAAGGTATGCAGATCGACAAGGGTTATATCTCTCCCTATTTCGTGACCAACACGGAGAAGATGGAAGCCTCGCTGGAGAACCCCTATATTCTGATCACTGACAAGAAAATCAGTGCCGTCCAGGATATTCTGCCTATTATCGAGAAAGTTGTTCAGCAAGGTCGCCGCGAGATTGTGATTATTGCTGAAGATGTGGATGGCGAAGCTCTGGCAACTTTGGTGGTCAACAAGCTACGAGGTATCCTCAATGTCCTGGCTGTCAAAGCTCCTGGCTTTGGTGACCGCCGCAAAGAGATGCTGCGCGATATCGCTGTTCTGACAGGTGGACAGGTTATTAGTGAAGAGATGGGGCGCCGCCTTGACAATGCAACTCTAGCCGACCTAGGTTCCGCTCGCCTTGTCACTGCTCATAAAGAAGACACGACCATCGTTGAAGGCCGTGGCGATTCGGCTGAGATCCAGGCCCGCATTCGTCAGATCAAAGCCCAGATCGATGAGACCACCAGCGACTACGATCGTGAGAAACTACAGGAGCGCCTCGCCAAATTGTCCGGTGGTGTTGCTGTGATCAAGGTTGGCGCTGGTACTGAGGTTGAGTTGAAGTACCGCCAGACACGTGTTGAGGATGCACTCTCTGCAACCCGCGCCGGTGTCGAAGAAGGCATGGTCCCAGGTGGTGGCGTTGCACTTCTCAATGCTATTGCAGCTCTCAATGATTTGAAATTGACAGGCGATGCTGCAACTGGTGTTGCAATCCTGCGCCGTGCTCTTGAGGAACCAGTACGCCAACTGGCTATCAATGGTGGTAAAGATGGCTCGGTCGTTGTTGAGGGTGTCCGCCGTGCTCAGAAAGAGCATAACAATTCCCATTATGGATATAATGTACTCTTGGATGAATATGTCGATATGTTCGAGCATGGCATTGCTGATCCAGCTAAGGTGACCCGCTCAGCATTGCAAAATGCCGCTAGCATTGCCGCAATGATCCTGACCACAGAGGCTTTGATTACTGATTTGCCCGAAAAGGAGAAGCCGGCTGCTCCAGCAATGCCTGAGTACTAGTAACTAGGAGCCTTTTTTAGGCTCTAACTACTAGATTGGGCAAGTAGAGCACTAGCAGATCGACGGCCTGCTGTCTTTGGACAAACAGGCCGTCGGTCATTTTTTGGGGCAACTTTGTCCTTCAACACGAACGATCAGGAACTCTATCCCCTAACAGATATGAGCGCTTGATTGAGTTTCCT
>CBJMBI010000103.1:0-10224 GCA_966427955.1 uncultured Ktedonobacterales bacterium | reverse complement strand
GAGGGTATGTTCAAGTTTGTGCTCACCTTTTGTGAGGGTATGTTCAAGTTTGTGCTCACCTCTTTCTGCTTTACTTAAGGACTTTTGGCCTGATATTTCTGCTTTACTTGCAAGATGTTGTTCTCCTGTCACTGTGGTACTATTTTCATGATGCTTTAAATTAAAAATTTCACTGTTATTTTTTGACAATGTATTCTGATTATCGTTGCCTTTTTTCATAAATATATTGTCTATAGAATATGAACTATTATTGTTATTATTATCCATAATCGCTCCATCACCCATATTTATATTAGATTCTTCTTTCATATGCTCCAGAGCAAATTTCATTAATACATTCATAGGATCATCTACTTGCTGAGCTTGATTGTTTATATAATCGAGACTATCACGCAGTGTATCTGTGTTGTTATACATTTTTTTAAATGGATCAAATGTCTTCTTAATCCAACTTTCACTCCTTTCTCCTCGAATTGGATCATAGGGACCTGTTTTTTGAGGAGATCCCGATTGGGGTCCTCCTGTGGAAACTTGTCCTCCGGCGGAGCTGCTTTGGGGACTTGCTTTTTTGGCAGCAATTTGATTAGCTATATTGCGATTTAGCCTTTGGTTACCTGGATTGGTAAAGGTAGAATGTTTGTCAAAATCAGTGAGAAGCTGCTTATTAACAGATATGTTATTATCTTTATTTGTAAATTTATCATACAGTTTCGCAAAATGATTGCGTTTAGTATGAGAAGATTTAGAATCGTTCGAAAATCTATCTTCTTCATCTGTATCTTTTCTTGAACTATCTCCTTGTTGCTCTACATCGTTGTCTGGGCCCTCTATAGTATGTTGCAGATTGTGTAAATGTCTTTTAGAATCTTTTCTAAATTTTCTGTCAAATTCTATCCCCACTTGCCATGCATCTGGGTCTATATCGTTCAAGTTATTCCCAAAATCTTGTTCAGATTCTACATTTATTCCACTTTCTGTGCTTTTCCTTAATTGATGTAATTCATTGTCTATTTCTCTTGAATTTCTACTGATATCTCTAATTTCATCCAGATTGCTGATAGGATTTTTCTCGCCTGTTTCTAGAATCTTGATATCTCTCTTTAATTGACTACCTTCTAAGCTCACCTTATCAGACCCTGGTTTAGGAGTATGAGTTGGTACTTGGTCTCCCATCTTACTTGTGTTGTAAGACATGCTCTTAGATACATCGAATGATCCATTGTTTGATTTGAAAGAAACTGTTTCTACAACATCCTTTTTATCAATACTTTCTGTATTAAGATTACTTCTAACTACATCCAGTATTTTCCTTTGTTTGGTGCCAAAAGTTTGTGATTCGCTAATTGCATCGCTGAGACGCTTTACACCTTCCTCTCCACCAAGTTTGTTTATTGTATCCTGATCTAAAGAGTCTATTTTTATTTTACCTAATTTTATATCTTCTATAACCTTTTTTATCTTCTTTTCTATTTCAGAACGATCAATTGCTGCAAAACTCCCCGCATCTCCCCTCATCATACCTCTTCCTATTCCTACTGCGGCTTTGCCTAGCATTAGCATAGTATTATCTCCTTTCTCAGCCTAGCAGATGACTTGTGAAACCATTTCATCATGTATGACAATATAATATCAGTAGTTCATTTAATTCTTCATTAACAATGCTCAAAAAAATTGGTACCCAGCATACAGACACATATTTCCCCACAATAGGAAAAATATCGTCAAGTGAGTGGATACCTTTTCTGTGTCAGGAACGTTTTGCTTTTGGAGCTCCACTTTCCTCCTCTTTCAGTTCCAAGATTGACCGCCTAAGCTCCGCATCATACTTAAATACCTCGGGCAGCGGTCCATCGAATGGATTTCCATAGACAAACGGATTGTCATCGTCGTCCTCTTCTTCTGGTGGTAGTTCCTCTTTCTTTATGGCTGTCTTTGTTTTATTTTGTTTCACATTATCCTCTATTTGAGGGGTCAATGGCAAGTCTTTCTCAAAGCCTCCCTCAAAGGGATTTTCCAGCAATTTCTCTTCTAACAAGCGTTCTGTTGATGATCCACGGCGTGAACTCAAGGTACGGTGCGATTGTAGGTTATGTGATTTTTGTTTGTGTGATTGTATGTTGTCTAGTTCAACTCTAGGTGACCGGGCAGTTCTCGGCGGTACATCGTGTAACTGTACATGAGCACTTTTTGATGACATGCCGCGTGACTGCACATGAGCAGTTCTGGACTCGACCCTTTTTGATGACATGCCGCGTGACTGCACATGAGCACTTTTGGACGTAGCGCTTTTTGATGACAGGTCATGTGACTCTACATGAGCACTTTTCGAGGGCATGTTGCGTGACTGCACATGAGCAGTTCTGGACTCGACTCTTTTTGATGACATGCCACGTGACTGCACATTCTTTGACTGGATACTTCTTGATGTCCAAGAGTCTTCTTCAGGTTCCTCTTCCATTAATGAAGATGTTGTTACGCCATCATCTTCATCATCTTTTTCTTCTTCGAGCGTCTCCAGTACCTCGTCTAAATCCTGCTCAACTGGCAACTGCTTTGTAACCATCTGCGAAAGGTTAATCAACTCGCCTGTAGCTGATTGAAAGGCCAGTAAACGATCTAGTTCTGCCTTCGATTGCATTGTCATAAGATAGGTTCCCTCTCGCAATATAACCCACCCTAACAATAGCCAGGCAGCAAGCAATAAGAGAGACTGAACTATCAGGATCATGAGCGGCAGTATCAGTCCAGGCCCTTCATAGGTTAATAATGTATTCAACTGCCCAAATGTCTGAAATAGCAGTACCCAAGTAGTTGGAGGAAAGCCGCCTATGAAGATCATCAAGAGAGCAGTAACCGCAATAGGCAAGCAACTGCGAATAGCCTGCTCTCTGCTGGAAGTGTGAGTGCTCTCTTCTCTAGCAGAGCGAGTTTGGCTAGATACTATGCCAGATAAAGATTTCATCTCAAACCTCAGTATCGACGGTCGCCATTGCTATATGAATTCCGCTCACCAATTGCACGACTAGCTGATGAGTCAACTACAATGCGCTGCTGAGCTAGTTTATCCGTTGCAAGTGAGCCATTTTTCGGAGTTTTCTCTGGATCGAGATTTGGCTCAGGAGAAGCTTCTTGCTGTTGAGGCTGTGACACAATCAGCGTTGTATTGGCCATCTCCGTCTCCTTTGGAGAGGCTAGCACTTCCATCTGAGTCCACGTTCTCGTAGCGAATAGGCCTTCTCCACGTCTAGCCCCCAATAAGAAGGATCTTTGCCCAGGACTCAGTTTGAATGTATTCACGACCGAATCGATAGTACTGGAGTCTTGTTTCATCAAAAACTTCATTGTGGACATGGCCAAAATGGTTTTGCCTTCATCCGAACTTAAGAAGTCATCAGAGTTCTGTGTGGTACACCAGAGTCCACCACCATATTTTCGAATTCTTCTGGCAAACTCTTCGAGGAATTTAGCTCCCTGGCGGAACTGCATCAGCAACCAAGCCTCGTCAATCAAGATGATGGTGTTCTTCTGGATGATATTGGACCGCCGCGCCTGACGCATCTTCGTCCACAAAAACTCTGTAATGAGAAAGAGTCCAATCGGTTTGAGTGCTTCATTGAGTTCTCGAATATTGAAGTCAATATAGCGATTTTCCAGAGAAATGCGTGTTCTAGCTGGGAAAAGGTGCAGATAACGCTCCAAACGTTCACTAAGACCATAGGTATCTTCACCAACGCCAAAGCGGTCATCCCCACGCAATGCACTCGACATAATCACAAAGAACTCTTGCATATTTGGGGGCTGGCGAACATGGGTGGCAGGATCCATTGTAATACCACGGTTCTCATATGTCTTAATTAAGCACTTATACAGGAAAGCCTTTTCCTTCTGAGGAAGTGTCCCTTCATCTGATAAAAGTAACTCCAACAAAGTAATGAGATTCAAAAGTTTCTCACGGAAGAAATTTCCTTCTTCTTTAGCAACATCTTTAGCAACATCTTTGTCTACTACTGTCGTCTTTGATTGTTTTGTTGTACCATACAATTCAAAAGGATTGATCTGTAGCGAATCTGTCGAGAGGCGTACATACTGTCCATTAACCTGTTGACATAAATTCTGATATTCTGCCTCAGGGTCAATTACGTAGACATTACAGGTTGGAAGTAAGCGGCAAGAAACCGTTTTGAGGAAGAAGCTCTTGCCTGAACCAGATTTAGCAAAGACAACAAGGTTAGCGTTTTCTACTTGTTTACTATTAAATGGGTTGATAATAATTAATCCACCATTAGAATGGACGCCGAACATCACACCATTGTCCATACTAATGTCACTGCCTGTGAACGGGAAGAATGTTGCTGCCGCACCAGTACCAAACAGGCGGCTACGGACCAGCAGATTATTGCCATCGGGTAGGCAACTGAGGAGTCCCATATGATGTTGCCAATGAGTAGGCAAAGCACGAAAATCCAGGCTACGGACCGTTGAAACGATGCGCTCACTGCGCTCCATCAACGTCCGCCGATCCTTTGCATGCACTTGAATAAAGGCATTAATAGAAAAGACACGCTCATCACCACGAGCTAAATTCTCGCGTAACTGCTCAACATCTTCAAGAGCAATCGAGGTAGAAGGATCAGGTGCTCGGCCCTGGCGCTGTGAAATAATCATCGAGCCACGGAACTCAACAGCTTTCCTGCCCAAACGAGCACTAACTACCTCTGGCGGAAGCGGAACTACGTGAATACTGAAATCTACATTTGGCTCATCGATCTGAATAATACTGTCGAACCAACCAGGATAAGCGCTTCTGGGATAGCTGACAAGAGCTAAGGTTCGAGTATAGTCGTGGTCGAACTCACCATCTATACGGATAAACCAGGGAAAAATCTGCATGCTACTGGGAGTAACCAAATCGGAGACACGAATGAAGCTAGGAAGACCCTGCTTCTGCTGTGAGGGTGGGGAAAACAGTTGGGAAAGGAACGAAGGCTTCTTTTTTATCGGCTCTTTTGCTTGCTGAGACTGCGTGAGTTCGGCCAATGCTCTTTCCTGCTCTTGGAGAGTTTGCTGAGTAAGAGACTTCGCAATGCGTATTGAGTTAGGATCACTCTCTGTAGACAAAAGTTTGAGCTTATTAGCTGCATCAATCATGTTATCCTTGATTGGTCCAAGGCCCATCTCATGAGGGGTTAGGCAGCTCTGATACAGAGCCACAATCTCAGAACTCGTCAAGCGTTTCCCAGACAGTCCCATCCGTTCGATCTGGCGTAATAACTCCTCAACGCGTGTCTTAACCTGCATCTGCCCATTAATCATAGCTTCCGTCTGGGTCTTAGCATTCTGATGATCTGCTGGAACGATGATATAATACTCACGTTTGACCAGTGCTCTGCGTGAGGCGAGAACACGCACAAACTGAGCGTGATCTCGTGCCATCTCGGAGAGATCGCCCTCAATAGCCTCCATCGAACGCAAGTAATTGTCTAGATTGTGCGGAAGATTCCTAATCAAAATCTGAATAGGAAAAGAGAGACCGTTTAGAAAAGACTTAAAGCCTTCAATGACACCATCTTGCTCACTTTCCGACATTAACGCAAAATTGACGGCATTGATTTTGATGATGCCACGAAAGTCCATATTTTTGCGCCCGAGATCCAGGCAAGCAACATCACCAGTCACCTCACGTAACTTAATAAATGTTTTGGCGATACTCATTGGCGTATTCAGAAGCAAACTGGGAATTCGCGGTGCTGTCTGCATAAGCGAGCCACTCCAATTCTAGAACTCTTCATCCTCACCATCACCGGACTTAGAGAGCTGGTATTGGGACAGATTGATACTACTCTCTTCCTCTGTTGGTTCTTCCAAAGGCATATAGAGATAGACCTTGGGAGTCAAGAAATAGAATATCCCAATAGCAGCCCACTCCTCCAACGGACGCGAGGCGATTTTGACAAAGGCCACGAGAATGGACCCTATCAAAGGGACTATTGCTAATAGTCCCTTAATAAACATTACACCAATGTCTGGTCCTGGTATCAAAGTACCAACGTTCGTCCAGACTAGATATGCTCCTGTCAAACCGACCAAGATGATTAACAGTTCGCGCGTAGTGCGTCCAAAGACAACCGTTGGCTGTTCATTGAGAAATGTTGGAAATTCTTCTTTCTTCATCCCTCAGCCCTACTTTTTTCTATGAACCTGGCAGGGTACACTTGCCTGCGCCAAACCAACCGGGAATTGCATTCCCTAATGTGACACCAAGTAAAACAATCACTAATCCAATCACCGCACAGGTGATGGCCTTATTGGACATGGCTATTCTCTGCTCACTGCCCCAGGCCGTTGCACGCATTAATCCACCAACGATGATTCCAATCACTGCTATGGCAACCCCTAATGCCATCAGAATGTTGATGATGACACTAAGACCTCCTATGAGGGTCGTGACAAATGGATCAGAGCAGTTAGGTGAACCAACGATATGGGCAGCTCCGATCACGAAGTTATGTAGTGAAAGCATCTTTTTCTATCCTTTCTGGTTGGTCAGATCTGGCAGGTAATCTTTTTTCTGCCTATACACCAAAATAGTAAAGGACTCTACTATGGATAGCAAGGGGGATAGAGGGACGAAATTATTGAGATTTCTAAAAATTTTGAGAAATGAAACAGGAACCTATCCCTACTGGAGAGGGAGGCAAAACTACTCTGTGGTGGCGTTACAAATATTCGCTTCTGTCTTATCTTTTTAATATGCCATGAATCTAACGAAAGGATTATCGTATGCAAATCTCAATCGCTGACAGCCTTCAAGAGGAAGTTTCTGCCAACCTGGAAGAATCGCTACTTGATCTTCTCTTACCCCCTACACCTGTTGCAGATTGGCCTTGCGCTTAAGACAGTACGTTATCGGTAGCGCTAAGCTCGGCTTGTTCGCTTCTCTCATCGTCACAGATGTGATACTGTCTTCTAGGAGTGATACTCTCTTATGAAACGTTCTCTTTTACTCAACTGGACGCATCTCATCTCCCTCGTAGGGGCGCTGCTGGCAGGGCTGATCCTCTTCCTGGGCAGTACGCGGAATAGTCTCTCTGCGGCGGTGGTTGCAACTGGCATCGACACAGCACGCGCTGACTTCATTGCCGCTCTGCTCCTCGCATCCGCCGCTGCACTCGTGGGAGCGTTCTTAGGTCAGTCCAGGTCAGGTGCCATTGCTGGGGCTGGTATAGTCTTTGGTAGATGTTACCTTGCAAGATTCGTGCATACAGCCTTACTGCCAGTCTATGACCCGGCAGGGAATCTAGAACAGCTCCATGGCATGATGCTCTTCTATCGTTCATTGACTATTGCAGCGCTAGCCCTTATTTGCTCTTTCATTGGTGCCGCAGTCGGTAGTGTCTTGGCACATGTTGTGCTTGATCCTCTTGCGTATTTGCTCAAGATGCTCTGGCGGCAGAAGCGTTATCAAACATCAGCATTTCAACCATTGAAACTAATTGGAGACTGGCTGAAAGCCTTGATCCTTGTAGCGCTGTTCGTGTTGGCCATGGGATCTCGCGACCTCTTTCTCTATGCACCAGATGTGAATCTGCATACAGCCCATGTGAAAGTTCAGAATGGTATAAAACGAGATGGAACCATATCATCCCATGACACCGTACTACAATATGGCACCATCAAAACAGATTACTTTGTGAGTCAGAGTTCCAATCAAGCACACGAATTTCTGCTCTATCTTCCACCATCATACTCTCTTGCCCAGGCGCAAACGAAGCGTTACCCAGTCCTCTACCTCTTACATGGCTCACCTGGTGGAGCACGAGACTGGCTTGTGGCTGGTCAAGCCAATACCTCTGCCGATATGCTCATTGCGGTGGGCAGTATCCATGAATTGATCCTGGTCCTGCCTGACGGCAATGGTCGGCCTGGCATGACTAGTGAATGGGCTGACAGCTTTGATCAGACACAGCGCATCGAAACCTTTGTCAGCAAAGAACTGGTCAACTATGTTGATTTGCACTATCGTACCCTGGCTGATGCCCAGCATAGAGCTATTGGCGGTCTCTCTATGGGAGGTTTTGGGGCAATGAACATCGCCATTCATCATCCAGATGTCTTTGGCAGCGTTCTATCGTTTGGTGGCTATTATGATGCAGAAGGAGCTATCTGGGGTAAGAATGCCGCCTACCAACAGGCTAACAGTCCACTCCTCACTATTGGTCAGAAGCAGGAAGCCCACAAGCTTCACATCTATCTGGGAGCAGCTAGCGAAGATCAGCCATACTACAATGACACACGTCAGTTTGCCCAGGCACTTGATGAACTGCACATCCCCTATGCTTTTGATATTCTGCCTGGTCATCATGCTTGGAACATTTGGCAGTCTCAGCTCTATCACGCGCTCCGCTGGCTCCCCTGGAACGCGGAAGGATAGCAACCTCATGAAGAAAGAGAGAAACAGCCCTTCTCAACGTAGAAATGGTATACTCCGCTTATACGAGTGAAGAAGCGAGAGAGTGTGTGGGCTGTGAGGGGTGACCTCTCCACAGGAGTCATACAAAGCGATAGAAGAGCAGGCCAAATATATGCTGAATTTTCTCAAACACTTTCTTAGCAATTTTCGTCGTTTGCAGTGGAGGATGACATTTTCCTATATTCTGATCGCTGCTGTAGCACTGCTTGTCACGATTGTTGTGGCTACCCTGATCCTGATTCAATTTGTTCTTAACCAGTATTTACAGAACGCCTCTAGCGTGCTGCAAGCACGGGCTCCTATGGCGCTGGATCACCTGATCAACCATGCTAGTATCGTTGATGACGTTGCACTTATCGATGAGCAGATGGGGTTGAACTACGATGATCCTACCACAGGAACTATCGTTGTCATTGCCCCTCAAGTGGGCTACACCGTTCTAATTGACCCGAATGGTCGTGTGCTTGCCTCTAGCGATACGAATGCAATGGCCGAAGGCCGTTTGCTCTTTACGCAATTGCCCCTCGATGGGATCCATGTGGTGCGTACTGCTATCAAGAACAACACGAACAACAATCCAACCATCATCACTGATCAGAAGCAGACACTCTTCGCCGCCATCGCGCTCTTCGACCATCAGCGGCACCCGGTTGGTATCCTCCTGACCATGCAGAAGCTGCCTAGCTATGGTGAGATTATAGCCGCACTCTTTCCACTGCTCTGGTCTACCCTTGCCTTCATGACCTTTCTCGTTGGCATCGTCGGTACTCTCTCTGGTTTTATTATGTCGCGCTGGCTGGTACAGCGCCTTATGAAGGTCACTCAGGCCACGGAAAGCTGGAGTCAGGGGAATTTCTCGTCGATGATCGTAGATCGCTCGGGTGATGAGCTGGGGGTGATGACACGTCAATTGAATGACATGGCCGGAAAGCTGGAGCAGCTCTTGTCTGAGCGTCAGAATATCGCCGTGTTAGAGGAACGCAATCGGATGGCGCGTGACTTGCACGATAGCTTGAAGCAACAGCTCTTTGCTAGTATCATGCAAGTATGGAGCGCACAGGGTTTACTAGATACCAATATAGCTGGTGCAAAAGAGCGGCTTGATACCATCGAAGAGCTATTGGGGCAGGCGCAGCAAGAACTCTCAACACTCATTCATCAGCTACGCCCCCTGGCTCTTGTCGATAAACCGTTTTCAGCGGCTCTACGAGACTATAGCGAGAGATGGGCAAAACAGCATAATATTGCGCTTTACCTGGATATCGCGGAAGTAGACCTATCCCTCAAAGCTGAAGAGGCGCTTTTGCGTATCACTCAGGAAGCGCTGTCCAACATCGTACGTCATAGCAATGCCAGTGCTGTTCAGGTACAGCTTGTCAATCAGCAGGAGCAGGTCTTATTGACCATCACTGACAATGGTCGGGGCTTTAATCTTGAGCACGTCAGCAATCAGAGCATGGGCCTGCAATCAATGCGAGAGCGTATGGAAATGCTCCGGGGTTCGCTCTCCATCGTGAGCAAAGACGGCCATGGCACATGCATCAGTGCCACGTATATCAAAGGCGGGAGTAGCAGACTCTAAGGGTCTAAGATTTCTTGAGAGAGTAAAGGAAAGGATTTTCCATATATGACAGAGTACATCAATGTTCTCTTAGTCGATGATCATAGTATTGTACGCCAGGGCATTCGCTCCTTTCTGGAAACACAACCTGATCTGGTAGTGATTGGCGAAGCTGCATCTGGTGAGGAAGCAA
>CBJMBI010000102.1:0-10269 GCA_966427955.1 uncultured Ktedonobacterales bacterium | reverse complement strand
GCCTGCTGGACAGCTGCTAAGGCATAGTGTGTTGAGCGGTCAGTACGTTTTGCTAGCTTCCGGTCAAGATAGTCGCTTACCACGAAGTTGTTCACTTCACCAGCTACGCTGATTGATGGCTCAGTAGTCGAGAAGCGTGAAATTGGCTGTATTCCAGAAATCCCTCGGCTTGTTGCATCCCAAAAAGCCTCCTTACCAATCCCGTTAGCGGCCACCACGCCAAGACCTGTGATTACGACACGTCGTGCTGTATGATCCGTCATGGTTCTTGTATCCTATTTTTATAAAAAAACTCTACAAATTCCTAGCTACCCAATCGGGCCGTGCGAGAATCAGAGCGCTATTCACGCCTCCAAAGCCGCTAGAATGTGTAAGTGCTACATTAACGGTAGCCTGACGCGCTACATTTGGTACATAATCAAGATCACAGCGTGGGTCAGGATTTTCCTGATTGATTGTAGGTGGAAGAATTTGATGTTCTAGCGTTAATGCGGTGACAATGGTCTCAATTGCACTGGCCGCACCTTGACTGTGACCAATCATCGACTTTGTTGAGCTAATGGGAATGCGGTAGGCATATTCGCCAAAGGCGGCTTTGTATGCTGCTGTTTCAGCCACTTCATTGGGAATAGTTGAGCTACCATGTGAATTAATGTAGCCGAGTTCTTCTGGTGAAATTGCAGCTTCGCGTAATGTTTGTGTCAGCAATTGTTGGAGGGGGGCTCCATCTTCCGGAAGGGAAGTCATATGGTAGGAGTTACTATTAGAATGGAATGCAAGTACTTCTGCATAGATATGTGCGCCACGTGCAAGAGCAAGTTCTCGTTCTTCTAAGACCAGCATCCCTGCTCCCTCGGCCATAACGAAACCATCGCGTGCTCGATCGTAGGGGCGTGATGCTCGCTCCGGTTCTTCATTATATGTGCTCATCGCTCCAATAACTGTGAATGCGCTTATTCCTGGACTAGTAATTGCAGAGTCAGATCCTCCTGCGAGCATGCGATCTGCTCGACCTTCTTGAATTATGTAGAATGCTTCTCCTATCGCGTCAGCACCAGCGGAACATCCTGTTGTCAAAGCTATACATGGGCCATGTAGTTGGTGATGTTTAGCAATGGCAGCAGCAGATGCATGAGTCATCAGTGATGTTGGAGCAAGAAAGTCGTTCTTTGTTAGACGTGGGGGATGTGTCCCATAGTTGGTACATTGTGTCCAGACTTGTTGTCCTCTTTCAACCGCTGCCATTGCTGAACCCACTGCAACGCCCATATGATCCTGTTCTTGCTCACTGAGCCCATCGGTGAGCCTTGCATCTTGCATAGCAAGATTGGCAGCTGCAACAGAGAATTGAGCTGCCCGATCCAACAATAGGCATTCATCCTCTGTCAAGCCCAGTTTTTCAGGACAGAAGTTTGTGACCTCCCCGGCAATCTGTGCCGGAAGATTGCTGGCATCGAAACGAGTGATGCGTCGAATACCTGAGCGTCCAGAGATACAAGCATCCCAGAATTCCTCTTTTCCTATACCATTTGGAGCCACTACCCCAAGTCCAGTAATAACTACTCGTCGGCGCATAAGTTTCTCCTCTCACAGTGCTTGAGTTGTAGGATGGCTACAATTAAGCAGGGTCAGTAGCATGAATATCGAATGCTTTCTCTATAACTATACGCTGCGACTTTGACTTTTTGGTCTTTGTATTCCTGCTTGTGCCAGAAGATCCCTGGGGATAGAGACGAATGTCGCATCCTTTAGCGGGTATAACCCACATTGGTTGAAAACCGAGCGAATCTCTGATGATCTCTGACAAATCTGGCATGATTGGGGTATTGGCATCCCTCATAGTCCATCCTGTATGGATTATCGTTTCCGTCAAAGCTGAAATGCTAGCAATCAACTGATCGCTATGCTTTTCGGAACTCTAAAATCCTGCCTCTTGTCACACTCGAACGTCCTTACGTTTAAGACCAATACAGATCAGGATGGTAAATACGATAATCAGTACTCCGAGGGCTCCCCAGGCAAGTAGCACACGATGTATCGCATCAGTCTGGCTAAAAGTCGAGAAGAGTCTTCCATGAAAGGTAGTATCGTTCCCAAAGAGTGTGTCTCCACCTAATTTATCACTGTGTAGTCCAATTGATGAGCCTAAAGCAACCATTGCCCAGCGTGTGGGGAAGATCACTGCTACAATCTGTAAGAACCACTCCTTAAGTGCGATCTCAACTCCAGCAAAAATGACTTGTGGAATAAGAATCAATGGGAGCAGACCATTGGCGCTATCCTCGTTGGCTGCAAAGGCCGAGGCTACAAGCCCCAGCAGCAAACCGCTCCAAGCAGTTAAAACCAGCGTGATATAAGCCTCCAGAAAAACGGGCAGGAAGATACCCTGGTGCAAAGGCTCGAAGAGATTCACAATAAAGAGTAGGACACCACTTTGGAACAGGCCAAATAGGCCCAACAAAAGAAACTTGGAGAATACATAGGGAATGATGCCGAGATTCACCGTACGCTCGCGGCGGTAGATGGAAGATTCCTTGACAATCGCACGTGTCCCATTGATAACTCCGAAGAGGACAGCAATAAAGGCGACAATAAAAAGGGCTGTTTGAGCATTGAGTCCTGAGGTAGTTGAGACAATGAAATCCTGTAGAGCGGCGTTTACACCCTTTTTATTTTTGGCATAGGCAATGCCCTTGGAGTCATGCTTGAGAAAACTAACAATACGATTACAGTCCACAGGGTCAGTTTTCCCTTGAGTATCAACACCCAAGGAGCCAGTGGGATTAGTAGGACTGACTGCCGAAGACGTGAAGATTTGCGGGGCACATTGGACAACCTTGTTGGCATCAAATATGCCAGTTCCTACCTCGACTCTAATCAGGAGTATCAATAGTAATGCAAGCACTGGAGCCTGCAAGAGCAGGAGTATGAGGGTGCTCGTATCATTTTTGAGCAACTCGAAGTTGCGCTGTGAGAGAAGTGCAAACTGTTTGAATGGGTTGCCTCTCTTAGGGCGTTTGAGTGCTTGAGGCTGTCCATTAAGATTCGGTCCTGGATCAGTTGTAACCTTTCTAAGAGGCTGAGCAATATACTTCTGGTATTCTGGGGAAAGTTTAAATCTCGCCTCTGCCTCCTCGGGAGCATCTGGCTTCTCATCAGTTGGTTCTAGGGCTGTGTAGATTTCGGTAAAGTCACTCTGCCCAAAATAGGTTTTGGCTCCGTCGGGTGGCCCGAAGTAAGCTAATCGACCACCTTGAGCAAGGAAGCATACGTAGTCGCAGCTATTGA
This sequence comes from uncultured Ktedonobacterales bacterium, assembly GCA_966427955.1. Classification (GTDB taxonomy): domain Bacteria; phylum Chloroflexota; class Ktedonobacteria; order Ktedonobacterales; family Ktedonobacteraceae; genus DASYAN01. The sequence goes on along the minus strand of CBJMBI010000102.1, from coordinate 6,981 downwards.
TATTATTTGTGGCATGGGTGACTAGTACGACTGTATGTCCCTTGTCGGCCAGTTTGCGCAGGAGGTACATCATTTTGCGATCCAGCCCAGGGTCAAGGCCCGAAGTCGGCTCATCCAGGAAGAAGATGCTAGGATTGGCAAGTAACTCCAGCGCAATGGAGACGCGTTTGCGCTGCCCGCCTGATAGTTTCTTCACCAAGAGTTTGCGCCGTGCAGTCATATCTACATCTTCTAGTACTTCCTTGATCCGCTGCTCGATTTGCTCATTAGTGAAATCACTTGGCAGGCGTAACTTGGCTGCATAATAGAGGGCACGCTCAACGGTTAAATCGCGATGCACAATATCATCCTGTGGTACATACCCAATTTGTGTACTGAAAGCATCAAGATTGCGGTAATAGTCCTGACCATTGTAGAGTACTTTGCCCTGTGCAGGTCGTAGACCATTAAGGGCATCCATCAGAGTAGACTTACCGGCACCGGAGCCTCCTACCAATGCAACAAATTTGTGTGGGGGAATAGAAAGAGAAATATTATTCAGCAGAATAACATTATTGTTGCCAGACTTCCTCAGATTTTGTGCATCAATACGAATAAATTTACTCTCATCGTATTGTGTGAGTTGGTTGCCTTCATAAATCAGTTTATATGAGCCAATACGGATCTCATCGCCTAGTTTCAGGAGCCGGCTAGTAGTAAGCTGATTATTGACGTACACGTGGTTAGTGCTATTGAGGTCGGTGATACGATAGGTCCCACCTTCTCGTGTGATGCGTGCATGATGTGCAGATACCTGTGGATGAGGTAGGACAACGGTATTATCTGGGGCTCGCCCGATAGTGATATCAGCGTCACCTAATTTGATAGGTTGCACTGGAGGGAGGGTCTCCTGTTGCATGCCTGTCCCATCATTGTAGGTGAGCGTGATGAGGGTACCTGTTTCATTACCTATACGAAAGATGTCACCATTTTCCAATGTCTTACTAAATTGCTCATCACCCCGAATTTTGCGACCTTGGTACAACAGACCATTGAGTGTTGCCTGTCTATCGGGGTTAGGATGGATAAGAACAAGTTGATTGTTCTGACGCACAATCCGTAGGTGAAGGCCGGAGACAATCCGATCATTGATGACGACATCATTCGTGGCATCCCGCCCGATGTTAATAATCGGTTTATCAAGTATATAGGTTTTCTTATCATCATAAACATTACTGCTCAAGATGATCGATGGTAAGCTTTGTCCTGAATTTGAGGCAATTGCTGTCTTATCAGGTAATATGCCTCTCACTCCACTACCAGTTAATGGAACAGTACCAGATGATATAGGGAAAGAAGGTGTTGGAAAGACCGTCTCTGGTCTTGGCGTTGATTGGGATGGTGTCCCATTAGTTATACTAGCTACAACGCTTTGCTTAACTGGGGGTTCAGCTTGAGTGAGAAAGATGAAAGAAGTATCTGTCCCCAAGCTAACGAGAGTATTATCCTGCAAGCGTGCCTGCCGAATATTCTGTTGGTTGATGGTGAGCGGGGCTTTTTGAGAAATATTCTCAATACTCCACTCCCCATTCTGCCAGAGTAGTCGGGCGTGTTGTCTTGAAACCCTCTGATCTTGCTCGATAACGATATCATTGGTAGGATCTCGCCCAATTGTTGTAATCGCCTTACTGATGGAGAAGGGTCTCCCCGCTAGTGGACCAGTAAGAAACTTGATCATACCTTGTACAGGTGGGTTCTTGTTAATATCCATAAAAAATATCCTCCTAACTTCCCTGTCTAACTTCTCAGTAAAAACTGATTATGCTTAAATATCAGGCATTACAATGCAATAGGCGTTGTAATTGTACTTAAATGCCCTGAGTTACAACGCATTTAGCGAAAGATAAGGTTAACAGATTGTCGCGCTGTCTTTGCTCTCGCTGGCTGTTCGTTCTTCCATCAAATGGTCTGATTCAGGTCCTTCTCTACTAAGGCCAGTCCCAATTGTGGTTTTGTTCTAACATAGAGTCCGTTGCTTGCAGTCTCTGGAGACATTGAGGAGCGGAAAAACACCTTGTTATAGATACCATGAAAAGCCTTTCCCCGATCACTAGCTTCTATTTGCTTGACCTCTTCGTCAAGTTCTCGATCTGGATGCTCAAGATCCTTTATGTCTTCCATGCCTGAGACTATATAGAGCCATGCTTCCATCATAGCTTCGCTACTATCGTAGTCGTGGTGGGTGAGCTGTTGTGCTTGCCAAAAGTAAGCTTCCTTGCCGTCATATTGTTGGTACATACCTGATACAATTGCCATGAGACGCAAGTAGGTTTGGCGATAGCACTTATCGAAGAATGCCATAGCCTGTTGCTCGGTGACCTCGCCACGTAGGATACTTGCAATACTTGCTGCACCGAGCATGGCACTATGTGTGGCAAGATGAATACCTGTTGAAAGCAGTGGATCGATGAAGCATGCCGCGTCCCCTATCAGGAAGTAGCCTGGTCCTGTTAAACGCTCAGAGATGTAAGAATAATCTTGCTCGGTTTTGATTTCTGTCACAAGCTTACCAGGCTTGACTAGTTCGCTTATCAATGGGCACTCGGCGATGGCGTTAAGATAGATTTCCTTTAGGGATTTGGATTGCTCTCTTTTCTCCTTAAAGGTTGTCTTATGGAGTACTAAGCCTACACTCATAGTGCCATCATGCAAAGGGATACCCCAGAGCCAGCCATCTGGAACTGCGCCGTTAGCAATAGCGCCTTCGGGAGCAAAAGACATCCTCCCCGCATCCTTCCAATATCCCCAGATGGCAACATTCTGGAACGCCTGATGATAGTGCCGATTCTTGAGATAATGCATCGCTATAAGCCCTGCCCGTCCAGAAGCATCAATCAGATAGTCGAAGGATATCTCACCTGTTTCATGGCCTCCAACTGTCTGTGACCAGGTAGCGCTGCGTGGCCTATCTCCGTCAAAGGACAAGTGACGGATCTCCGTTCCTTCGAAAACTTGAACTCCTTGAGTTTTGGCATGCTCTAATAGCAAGTGGTCAAATTGGGAGCGAATGACTTGGTAGCTGTATGCATGTCGCAGGGGGGCAAAATTTAGTACCCATGAGTCCTTTCCCCACGAGAAGTATCCACCACCTTTGCGTTGGAATCCGTGAGCTTCGATCTTCTCGCGTGCACCAATCAAATCGAGTATCTCTAGACATGAGGGCAAGAGCGATTCTCCAATATGGTAGCGAGGAAAGACGTCTCGTTCCACTAGTGTGACGTTGAAACCCTCGCGGACGAGTAGAGTGGCGGCAACAGCTCCAGCAGGACCTCCACCTATCACAAGAATCTGTGTAGATCTATTCATTCTTTCTCCTGATGACCTGTTCTATCTCCTAACTGGGGAGAGAACTTTTAAAAGGAATGCATAATACGAATTTAACTCTATCCTTGCTAAAGTATGCATTAGCACTGACCCCTGTGTCAAGGATGAGCTTTAGCCCAAAGCCCGTGAGCAGATGATTCGTTTTCATTTTTCCTCATATGATCCCACTTTGTTGGCTATTTCAACGTTACAGATTTGAATATGCTTCGTTGTAGATAGTGAAATACCTTAGCTATTTTGCGCTACGAAGGTTCCGGTATACAGGGACGATAGTGGGCCATAATCCAAAGGGCTTTCGCCCATGTGGAGTGTCACTGTACTTCTGTTAGTAAATAGCTCTGTAGCATGCCACGATTCACCATAGATAGATCTGGTGATGGTGTTTTATGGATGATTGCATAGCCATCGATCAAAGGCTAGGTCATTATCGTTTGATACGTTCCTTAGGACAAGGGAACTTCTCGAATGTTTACCTAGGTGAGCATATACACCTTCGTATTCCTGTGGCCATTAAACGATTTTGTGCTCCCATGATAGGCGAAGAGGCACAAGATTTCTTAACTAAAACAGCTGAGCTATGTCGTTTGCGTCATCCACACATTGTACCTATCCTTGACTTTGGTATCGAAAATCGAATTGCCTTTGTGGTGATGGCTTATATAGCATATGGCACATTACGTCAACGCTATCCCAAAGGGACACGGGTGCCGTTTGAGCTTATGCCTGATTACCTTGCGCAGATTGCCTCTGGTTTGAATTATCTTCATGAACAGGGATTGGTGCATCGAGATATTAAGCCACATAATATCTTGCTCGGAGCAGACGGCAAATGTCTGCTAAGCGACTTTGGTACTGCCATTGGCTCCTACAGTCTTCATCCTGGACAGGTAGCACTACCAGATTTTGAGGGAACGGTCCTCTATGCTGCTCCAGAACAATTACAAGGAATGCCATGCCGCAGTAGCGATCAATATGCTCTGGGTATTATGGTCTATGAGTGGATCTGTGGTGATTGGCCTTTTAAGGGAACTTTTCACGAAGTTGTTCATCACCATTTGTTTATTGAGCCTCCTCCATTGCAGGAGAAAGGTGTTATTTGTCCACCCAATATTGCACAAGTGGTGATGAGAGCACTAGAGAAAAATCCCTCCAAACGTTTTGCTAGTGTTAAGCAATTTTCTGATGAATTTGCATGGGCCTATAAGGTCGCTCAAGCTAAAAGACAACTCCCATATCCAGCCCCTTCTCTTCAGAAACCTGTAGCTCAGCAGCAGGAAATCCCACCATCGTTGTCCACCAATAGTGGAGGTCAGGATTCCTAATTAATTCACGTAGGGGCTGAACAAGTCTTGCTTGACTTTTGCCTAGTGAGGTGAGCGTAGTGGGAGATGAAATGCCCAGTCAAGCAGTATCCCTGCATCTACAAAACGCTGGTCAGGATTATCATCCGAATCATGAAGAAGGACGCCTATCAGATGGTGGTTTGCATTGGTTGCAGAGAATACTAGGCAATAACCTGCTTCCATAGTGTAGCCCGTTTTTACACCAGTGGCACCTGCATAGCGGCTCAATAGCAGATTAGTTGTTTCCCAGGCGTAGGCATGATGTGTTGGTGTTGCTGGCAAAACATAGTATTGGAGTCGGATGACTTGATCAAAGACTGGATCATGCAAGGCAATATGTGCCAACTGTGCCAGATCAGCAGCTGTTGTATAGTTATTATTATTAGGGTCAACCTGTCCATTTGGTAGCTTATAAGTCAACCCATCGGGATTGCCATAGTGGGTATGTGTAAGGTGAAGTTGGTGTGCATAGTTATTCATCAATTGAACAAACTTTGCAGGCGAACCACTAATGGCATCAGCAATGGCAATGGCGGCATCGTCGCCAGAAGGCAGCATTAGGCCATAAAGCAAATCGCCTAGGCGAATTTGGTCTCCCACGACGAGTTGTGCGCTACTCCCATCATTTTTCTTGACCTCATCAACTGCATCTTGTTGGACTGTCACTGTTTGATCTAGTTTTCCTTTCTGAATGGCAATAAGAGCAGTCATAATCTTGGTCGTGCTTGCCATTAGCAAGCGTTTTTGGCCATTAATATTGACCAATACATGATTTGTATCAGCATCGAGAAGATAGGCGGCGGATGATTTTATAGGGGGTGGAGTTCCTTGGACGGTCAGTATAGGGGCAGGCGTTGGCGTAGGAGCAAGATGGAGATCTATCAGCACCTTAGCACCAGTTGATGTAAAGAGTAGCAATGGAATAAGAATGCTAGTTTCAATAAAGAGAACTAGTACCACAGTCATAACAATGGCATGTTTCATTAGTGGATTAGACTTCCTGGCAGAGATTTTTCTTAAGAATATCACAATTCACATAATGAAGCGTAGTGGTTTGAGAATTCGTTCGCTCAACTTTGTATACCAGGAGCGGTGGCTCCAATGCTCAAGCGTTAACTCGAAACGGTCGGCAGTGTCGCATGCAAAGAGCAGTTCCATCTGGTGAGCAAACTCAGCACTGTAGATCTCAACATTAAGCTCGTAATTGCCAATTGAGCTTAAACGATCTAGATTGGCAGTGCCGACCGTTGACCACTGACCGTCAATTGTGCATGTTTTGACATGCAGCATGGTGTGACGGTAGCCGAAAATGTGAATTCCTGCTTCTAAGCATTCACTGAAGTAACTATGTGAAATCCAGTCTGCGAGAATGTGGTTGGAATGCCAAGGCACTAGGATATACACCTTTACGCCTCGTCTGGCGGCTGCCTTCAATGCATCGAGCAAGATATGATCGGGGATAAAGTAGGCATTCGAGAGTAAAATAGTAGACTCTGCTTTGTTGATAGCCTCGATATACATGTCGCGGATAGGAAAAGTCAAACGTTGTGCATCATTACCATGTAAGACAATAAAGGGATCAAATTTACGTTGATAGTGACGTGTGATCTGCATATTCTTTCGGTTGGGGGAGAAGCGATTCCAGAAATCGATAAAGGATTGTGCAAACTCAGCAGAGGCAGGCCCGCAGATACGCACATGGGTGTCACGCCAAGTTTCTTCGTAAAGACTGCCAATATTGTAGCCGCCAATAAAGCTTGTGTGACCATCAACAACCAGAATTTTCCGGTGGTCAAGAGAATAACGTCGTGGGTCAAACAAATGCCAAATCTTGCTCATAGCCTGGAATTCCAGCGCATGGATACGTGGATGGAATAACTTGAAGTCATGTGGCACTACTAAGTTGCCGAAGTGGTCAAAGATAATATAGACATCTACTCCCTCTTCTGCCTTCTTTGTCAGATGTTTTTTAAACTCCCTGCCAGCTCGATCATTTTTCCAAATATACGTCTCTAGGTAGATACTTTCATGTGCATTATCAATTGCATCTAGCATATCATCATAAAGATCACGGCCATAACAGTAGAGTTTGAGACGATTTTCCCCCATCTGAACTTCATCAAGTTGTATGCGAGGAAAACTGTACTCATGCATTTTATGCTTGCGTAATGCCGCTATAACCAACAATACTGCTGAGGTAATGACTTGCAGACACAGTATGATGACACATCCCAAACGTGCAAAACGAGTGAGTGATGAGGAGAACAGGTTTAGG
>CBJMBI010000101.1:0-10378 GCA_966427955.1 uncultured Ktedonobacterales bacterium | reverse complement strand
ACAAACCAATTGCAGATTGACTCATAAGTTAATTCTTCCAAATTGGCTGACAATGAACTCGCTTCGCCTTCAAAACGAGCTTGCTTCAATTGATGAACCAGATCATTTCTCTCTCGAATAGCTTGCTTCAATCGATTAGTCAGCTCTCTCGTGTTAGTATCTCTCTCGTGAGTTGTTTTCTCCAATTGATGAGTCAACCCATGAATCTGTTGGTGAGCTTGCTCCAATTGATGAGCTAGATCATTTTTCTCTCGAATAGCTTGCTTCAATAGGTTAGTCAGCTCTCTCGTGTTAGTATCTCTCTGGCGAGTCATTTCCTCCAATTGATAAGTCAACGCGCGAATCTGTTGGTGAGCTTGCTCCAATTGATGAGCTATCTCATGCTTCTCGCCCATGATCATGTACATTAAATCTAGTATTTTATCAATTTTTGATTGAGGACCATTACTCACACTGTCCTGATCAAAAAATTCGCTCATCTCTCTGTGTAGCATGACCTTTCATCCTCCTGGAATAAGTATCTAGAATATCCCTCTCAAAAACCATATGAAAGAAGCAATCAAGTTCTCTCAGTGAGGAACTCTTTGACAAACTATCAGTTTGAATATACCACAATGAACCATCAACCATCCAGAAGAGGCAGAACTCTTCTCCAGTTTGCGTGTGCTAAACAAGAATGAAAGACAATGGGAAGACATATCACCCATCCGTTCCTCCTTTTGCCTACTCATCATGAAATTACTTTATTCACGCTTTTTAGAAAAACTGTATATAAAATAACCACTTGACAAAATTGATAAAAGTCTCTCATAATCTCTTTATGAGGAAGATCCAACGGAGTAATTTCAACTTTTGAGGGCATTTCGTCACCCAAATAAGCAGAGCAGCTGTGAGCTAAAGTAGCTCCCTGTGCTGCCAAAACTTTCCCTCTTTTCGACTAGACACGGTGATACATGTTAGATATATTTGAAAGTAGCAGACTCAATTTGAGGAACTCGTTCCAACAGGAGTTTCATTAGACCATACTCATCTCCATGAGACCCCGTAGCTCACCGGTCAGAGCGGCGTCCTTATAAGACGATGGTACCTAGTTCAATTCCAGGCGGGGCTATCGACTGCTCCTTCATGCATCACTGAGAGAGCTTCTGCTCTTCTGATGCATTGGGCTAAGGGAAGACTACCCGCCACATATCCAATACATCCACCGCCAACGACAGTTCTTCTGCCCAATCCTCATCCATATAAGCGTAAAATTCCTCTTCCAGCTTTTCCTTCGTGCTCTCCTCCCACGTCCCAGCCCAGACCTGCTTGGTCTAGTTTACTACATTGCGCCTGTTGGGGGTGGGATGAGCCATTGAGACATTGCTTGACGTATTAGTAGCGCTCCTATATAGTATGCTTGGCGCATATTACACACTTTTGCACATTGCTAATCACAGCTATATGTACAGAGTACTCATAAATTGCCATCATTAAGCCTAAAGAGGCCTGTTCGCCTTATTATTTGGAGGTTAGGCCAACGTGTTAAACAGCACCATCGTCGTTGCCCTCATTCTTGCAATACCACTGGGAGCAATTGTGGCACTTTTTGCCGGGTATTACATAGGGTCGACGCGTAATAAAGTACGCTTTGAAGAAAGCCTCCGCGTACAGAAAGAAGCCAGCGAACAACGTCTTCTGGAAGTACAGGAGCAGCAGCATAAAGCTTTACGAGAAGCACGCGACGAAACAGCTCGTTTTCGCGCAACGATAGAACGCGAAAATGCGGAGCGGCGCTTAGAACTGCAACGCCAGGAACAGCGTCTTCAGCAAAAAGAGGAAAATTTTGACCATAAAATTAATGCTCTAGAGCAGCGTGAACACAAATTAGCAATCAAAGAACGTGATCTGGAGCAAGCACGGGATGAGTTAGAACAGCTCAAACAACAGCAAATTAGCGAGCTTGAGCGCATTAGCCAACTGACAGAAGAACAAGCAAAAAATCTTCTGCTCGAACACATCGAAAGCCAAGTGCGCGACGATGCAGCTAAGCGTATGCGCATGATCGAAGAGCAGACACGTGAAACAGCCGAGGCATATGCACGTGAGATTATTACTCTGGCTATTCAGCGCTGTGCCTCTGACCAAGTGGCTGAGGCAGTCGTCTCGGTGGTTCATCTCCCCAATGATGAAATGAAGGGACGTATTATTGGACGCGAAGGACGCAATATCCGTGCTCTGGAGGCCGCAACAGGTATTGATCTCATCATCGATGATACACCTGAAGCTGTCATACTCTCTGGCTTTGACCCAGTTCGCCGCGAAGTCGCTCGCATTGCACTGACAAAGCTCATCTTAGATGGACGTATTCATCCCACACGTATCGAGGATGTCGTTGCTAAAGCACGACAAGAGGTCGATGCTATCGTCCGCCAAGCAGGCGAGGATGCTGCTATGGAAGCTAATGTCCATGGCTTGCAACCTGAGCTACTCAAAATCCTCGGGCGCTTGCATTTCCGTACTAGTTATGGGCAAAATGTATTAGCACACTCTGTCGAGGTCTCTATCCTAGCAGCTACTATGGCATATGAGCTTGGCGCCGATGTCAATATCTGCAAAACTGCAGGATTATTACACGATTTGGGGAAAGCTATCGATCAGGAAGTTGAAGGCCCTCACGCAATTATTAGCGGGGAGATCGCACGCCGCTTTGGGAAATCGCCAAAAATTATCCATGCTATGGTTGCACACCATGCATCAGAGACAGAGCCACAGACGCTTGAGGCCGCTATTGTGCAAGCTGCAGATGCTATTTCAGCCGCACGCCCAGGAGCCCGACGTGAAACTATCGATCTCTATCTTAAGCGCCTAGAGGCTCTCGAATCTATTGCTAATTCTTTTACCGGCGTGGAGCGATCCTTCGCTATCCAGGCAGGTCGCGAAGTACGTATTATTGTGAAGCCAGAGGAGGTAGACGAATATGCAGCATCTCGTCTGGCTAGCGATATTGCTCATAAGATCGAGGAAAACCTGGATTACCCCGGTCAAATCAAGGTTTGCGTCGTCCGTGAAACGCGGTCTGTCGATTATGCAAGATAGGTGAAAGTGTTCAATGAAAAATTATATTGACCTTCATACACATTCTACTGCCTCAGATGGTATTTACTCACCTACTGAACTTTTGCAACGTGCCCATGAGGTCGGCTTACGTGTCCTGGCACTGACCGATCACGATAGCACAGCAGGTCTGGATGAAGCCTCTGAGGCCGCTTTGCATCTCGCAATCGATTTTATCCCCGGTATCGAGATCAATACTGATGTTGGTCAAGACGAGATTCATGTCCTGGGCTACTACCTTGAGTACCAGCGACCAGAGTTTCAGGCCATATTGCGGGTATTACGCGATTCCCGTATACATCGGGGGCAGCGCATGGTTGAATTGCTTAATCAACAGGGGGTTAACATCACATGGGAACGTGTGCGCCAGATCGCCCAGGGAGCCGTCGGTCGTCCTCACGTCGCCCGAGCTCTGCTAGAGGCTGGCTATGTACAGTCAATTGGGGAGGCATTTGATAAGTATATTGGCAAGGGTTGTCCAGCTTATGTTCCACGCTACAAGCTTATGCCAGTCGATGCAATTCGCCTGATCAGAAGCGCCAATGGCTTACCAGTCATGGCCCACCCAATCACTGTACCAGGACTAGATGAACTGCGCAAATGGCTACCTGAATTAGTCACAGAGGGTCTGGTTGGACTAGAAACTTACTATGGCCCCTATACACCAGAACAAGTTCAAGAGCTACACGAACTTGCCGATCAATATCATCTGATCCCTACTGGGGGTACTGACTTCCATGGTCCTGGAATTCATCCTACGCCATTGGGAGGACGCTTTGTTCCCTTTGAAGCAGTTGAGCGCTTGAAGGCCGAAGCAGAAAAACTTGCAGGTAGTACACCACCACCATTTAAATTGCCTTCTCCTGTTGAGGAAAAATAGGCAGTATAAGGAAATAACAGAGGGAAAAGTCAAATTTGTCCCTCTTTCCCCCTTGTAAAAGTGTGCCTCTGTGGGTTAACTTATCTTTAGCAGGATAGAATAGAAGCGGTCTTCAGAGCGCTGTAACTCACATGCATGCTGTTATTTCTCGTATTGCAACAGCTCAGTAGTTCTGCGAACCGCGACAAGTGACACAAAGAGGCTACCCTATGAAGACATTTTTCCTTAACAAGAGGACCACAGGATTAGCAGTCATAAAGACTGTTTGTCTACTCATTCTAACTACAGTGATGTTAACTAGCTCATTAACTGCTCTCGCTGCAAATAGCTGCCAGGGTGGAAATAAGCCCCAGGGAACTGCGGCTCCGAAGGGAGATAAGAACCCGAAGGGAGATAAGAACCCGAAGGGAGATAAGAACCCTGCTGCGGCACCCACAACCTCTGCAGCAGCAACCACCACCCCAGCTAAGAAGACAATTGCCCAACTCAACACTGTAGCGCTGGTAGGTAAGACAGTGAGCGAGGCGAAGGCTCTTACCACTGCTGGTGGATTGCCGCTCTATGATTTTGACCCTGATACAGACCCAACAAAACCGGCCTGTACTAATACACTGATGGTGGCCCCAAATATGGCTTGCACCACAGTCTGGCTTCCTCTACTAAAATCTAATAGTGATTCACTTACAGTAGATGGGCTCTCCTGCACATTAGCAGTTACCGAGAATGTAAATGGCCAACAGGTTACGTGTAATGGTCATCTGCTCTATAGCTATACCAAAGACCAGATTCTAATCGCTACTGGCAACAACAAAGGGAATGGAACTTGGCATGTTGCAACGCTTGATAACCTGACAACAAAGCCCAACATGCAATCAACTACCCCTCAATCTCCAACACCTACTCCAGCAGTTACAGCAACTAGTACACCAAAAGCAAAGGGTGATCCGAAAGGAGCTCCATCCCAAATCAATGTTTCCTAGTCTCCATCGACTAGTTGGTCTTCTGCATGAAGCATCATTAGCGAGTTGCTAACCGCCACAAGGCCTCTCCCCGGCTAGCATCGCGCCAACGACTCCTCTCATTCTCCCCATTTGAGGTAGTCGTCTGGTAGCGTAATCGTTCCCGTTCTATCCGTTCGTCTAGGAGCAAACTACTCACAATGGCAGCAATTTGTTCAGGAGATATATCTTTCTCCTTCTCTTGCTCCTGCCCGGCCAAGACTGTTGCATCTAGGCTTCGCCCATCCCATGCTTCAGCAATAAAGTTGGTCGAGAAATCTGCGGTGTGGAAACGGGGATGTTCCATTAACCAGCGTGCAAAGGGTAGGGTTGTATGCACTCCCACAATCTGATACTCTGCTAGGGCACGCCGCATGCGAGCGATGGCTTGTGTGCGATCACGACCCCAGACAATAAGCTTTGAGAGCAGGGGATCATAAAATAGTGGGACTTGTAAGCCGGGATAGAGGCTGCTCTCAACGCGCACTCCTGGACCAGACGGCTCCTGCAATGCCTGGACAGTCCCAGTTGAAGGCAAGAAGCGATTCTCTGGATCTTCCGCTGATATGCGGCACTCAATAGCTGCTCCACGCAATACAATCTCATCTTGTGTGAATGAGAGAGGTAGACTAGCGGCCACACGAAACTGTTCCTGCACTAGATCCACACCAGTGCATAACTCGGTTACCGGATGTTCTACCTGAATACGTGCATTGACCTCTAAGAAATAAAAATTCCCATCAGGACCTAATAGGAACTCAGCCGTTCCCGCATTAATGTAATCAATCGAGCGTACTAAATTGATCGTAGCCTCAGTCATACGAGCACGCAATTGCTCATCAACTACAGGCGATGGTGACTCTTCAATCAGTTTTTGATGGCGACGTTGGATACTGCATTCACGCTCGCCTAGGTGCACTACATGCCCATGCATGTCGGCTATAAACTGAATCTCAATATGGCGAGCTGGAGCAATTGCCTTCTCCAAATACACTCGACCGTCACCAAAGGCACTCCTAGCTTCGCTACGCGCTGTACGCAGTGACGAGAGGAGATCACGCGGGTCACGCACAAAACGAATCCCTTTACCACCACCACCAGCCGCCGCTTTCAGTAAGATAGGATACCCCAAACGCTCGGCTATCTCACTTGCCAGTGTATCATCCTCCACATCCGTCATTGCTCCTGGTACGATCGGCACTCCAGCCGCTTGAGCCGTACGTCTAGCTGCTGTTTTTTCTCCCATTGCACGCTGTGCCTCTGCTGGAGGGCCAACAAAGATCAAGCCAGCATCCTTACATGCCTCCACAAACACAGCGTTCTCTGCCAGAAACCCATAGCCAGGATGCACCGCTTGCGCTCCCGAACGTTTAGCAACATCAATGATGGTGGAAATATGTAAATAGCTCTGAGCAGCAAGGGCTGGGCCAATAGGATAGGCTTCATCAGCCATCCGTACGTGTAGAGCGTCACGATCAACATCGCTATAAACTGCAACACTCTGCAATCCCAGTTCACGACAGGCCCGGATGATGCGCACAGCGATCTCACCACGATTGGCAATGAGAACTTTTTGAAAAGGCCAGCTAGCTATAGAAAAAATCTGCACCAGGGAACTCCTTTGTTTGACTTGGTCTCTCTTGTTATCAGCAACAGTATAGCATAAGAGACTTCTCCTGACCTCAGCTGTCCTATGACCGTCCAAAAGTTGTTCCCTAGATGTCCTGGTAAAAGCCTCTTGTGTTCAGTATCCTTAGTACTAAGAGGATCTGTTTGGGGAACTAAGAAATGGTTCTCATCTCTGTCAATTCGAAACATCTATTGAAACAAGAAACAAGTATTTCATTATAGTCGCTTGAAAACTATTACTCATTCAACCGCTTCCAGAAAGAAAGGGCCATATTATGGGTAATCAGCATCGGTCAGATTTTCCAGGAGAAGAGGCTTTTTATCGGCCTCAGCCTTATACACTTGAGAGAAAACTTCTGGAGCGGCGACCATTTTGGCAACGTCATTTGCCGGGCATCATAGCTTCTCTCTCGCTGATACTTCTGATCGCTTCTAGCTGGACCATCCTTGCGCTTGTGACCAAGCAACAATTCCCTCCTCTACAAATGCTCAACACGCTAAAACCCAAACCTGCAACTTCAGGAGATACCTCGGCAACAAATTCTGACCCACAGTCCGGCTCAACACAGTCAGGACTCCCTTGCTCCGTCAATATCCAATCTTGGACAGACGGCTCACCAGACTGGGTTGTGCATAATGGTATCCTCTACAATGATGGAAGTAATGCAAAACCCACCATTCCGTCAATCATCGCTCCTTGCCAGCCTGGAAGCCCCAACTACGCCGTTGAGGCAAAAATTCAACTGACTAATCAGGTTGATGGTTGCTTTGGTATTGTCTTACGCACCTCGTATGCAACATCCATCTGTAATGCCCAATATAGTCCGTTACCAGATACAGCTTACGTTTTTTTCTCTAACACTGCTTTAATAAGTAACCCATTCACTCCCGGGACAAGTCTACATACTTATCGGGCAGAAGTACGAGATAACAAGATCAAGCTTTTTATTGATGGCAGTCTCGTGACTACTGCCACTGACAATCGCCTCCTAACCAGCGAGACAAGTGAGCAAGTTGGCCTCTATTGTCAATCTCTTCAGCTTCAGGTAACGAGCTTCCGGGTCACAGCGCTATCCTGAAATAACCGGAACTTTACTCATTTTGGGCATTTCTGGCAAGGCAGAGGATTTGAAGGGAAAGTATATGCGTTGGCCGATTAAATAGCACATCTTCCTTGAAAAAGAGTGCAGGTTGCAAAAAAGCATGCTAATTAGGAAATTTAGGCCATCTCAGCAGGAAGATTTTGATTTCGATCGGAAACGAGTAAACTTAACAGTGGGTGGGTATACTGGAAGTATATATACCTACTCATTGTAGCAATGGTACCTTCGCGTGGATACGTTGTTGTGGAGTTTTAGATAGGCATCTGAGGAGGAGCCGAAGTACAATGCTCAAATTTATTACCAAGATACAAATTTCCCGTCGTCTCTTATTTGCATTCCTACTTGCTGCGATTATCCCTGGCATTATTATCTCCATACTTGGATTCGGCTTCATTAATGCTCAGAAAAGCCGTAGTCAGGCAATTCAACTGAATATCCAAGTATTCAAGATGGTCACTACCACTGGAGGCTATCTTCCTAGCATGATTGAATTGCTCAGATCCACTTACCAGGATCAATACGAAACCATCCCCAACCAACCAGCTCAAGCTACTGAGAAACTCAACCAGTTAAAGGCCATTACTACGCAATTTGAACAGGGAATTCATCAATACAAGCAAAATTATCAGATTTCCTCTTCACCAAATATGAAAGGTATCTATAATATTTTGTTGAGTGATGATCCCAATGTGCCCTTGGTTAAACAACAAGACACAGCTATTAGCTCGATTAGGAATAAGTTGTGGCCTGACTATCAGCAAGCCCAGAACCTTGTAATCAGTGCAATTGCCACGAATGCTCCCAAAGAACAGGTAGCCTCTCTTCTCCAACAGGCCATCGACAAGTATACGGTATTAGAATCAGGATGGGACAAGATTATCAACATCACTGAGGACATTAGTAATACAGTTGCACAGGTCGGTACCTCGCAAACTGGTCCCTTTTTCCTGGCTACTCTGCTAGCATTCTTAAGCACGATCGCTATCGTTACGGCAATCGGTTACGTCATTTATCTCACAATCGTTCGCCCATTACACCAACTTGCACTGCTCACAAGGCGTATTGCAAAAGGTGATACCTACGCTCGTGCAACAGTTTATGGAGAGGATGAGATTTCTTTGGTTGCTAGATCTATCAACCACATGCTTGATCATATTGTTCAGCTCATCCAAGAAGTCCAGTCACAGCGTGATAATTTGCAAGCCCAGATTGAAAAGCTGGTTAACGAAGTCAGTGGTGTTGGCGAAGGTGATCTGCGTATCCAGGCACATGTTACTGCCGATGCTATGGGCGTGCTGGCAGATTCATTCAATTATATGATAGATGAACTTGGTAGTCTGGTAGTACGAGTCAAGAAGGTCGCTAGCGAAGTAGATGCCACTACTATCTCTATTCTTAGACGAATGGTTCAACTGGTAGAAACGGATAAGGCTCAGCTTATGCAGATTGCTGCAGCCAAGAACCAAGTAGAGCTGATGACTTCATCTAGCCACAAAGTTGCCGAGCGGGCCCAAACACTCTATACTGTCGCTCGCTTAGCAGGTCAGGATGCACAAACGGGACGAGAGGCAGTTAGACAAACTATTGCAGGTATGGGACGAATCAATGAAATCGTTCAGACAACTGCCCAGAAGGTCCATACTCTGGACGAGCGTTCCCGTGAGATTAATGATATTGTTGATGTTATTTCTGGTATTGCGCATCAGACAAATCGTCTGGCACTTGATGCTGCCATCCAAGCTGCTATGGCAGGCGAAAATGGTAAAGGCTTTAGTGCCGTAGCCACTGATATTCGCCGTCTAGCCGAGCGTACCAAAGAGGAAGCTAATATGATTACACGTATGGTACGCAGCATCCGTGAGGAGATTGGGGACGTTGCACAGTCCATGCAGGATACCCAGCAGCAAACATCTAAAGGCACACACCTAACTGAAGAAACAGGTATTGCTCTAGAGTCGATCTTTGCCGTCGTTGAGCATCAAGTACAAGAGATCGAAAACATTAGTCAGATGGCACAGCAACAACTGCAAGCGGCTTATTCTGTTACCCAAATTATGCAAAAAGTATCAGCATCAACCCTACAAAATAGTAATAATACCCACCAGGCTTCGCAAAGCGTAGAGCATCTTGCACATCTGGTTGAACAGTTACGAATATCAGTAGCAGCGTTCAAATTGCGTGATGATCAGAATTACTATGCTCCTGGCACTCAGGTTTTTGTAGAGCATGATCCTGAGAATTCTACCACTGTGAGCAGTGTCCTACGTACGGTCAATCCCATCTATCAACCACTCCGTTTGGCTGCTACAGGAGAAAATGAGAAGGTAAATACAGAAAAAGATACTCCTGTACCTCAAACAGCAACTGATCCCATAGCAATCTATCCTCTTACCAATGGTGAATCAAGTAATAGCAGCAATAGTTAAAACTATTGCTGCCTGACTCGTGTGGTAGCTGTGGCCGGAGTGGACAACATTTGAAGTTTTGCAAACCGCCAGAGGTGAATAAGATTAATTATTGCTTCTTATTCACCTGCCGCACAGATTCATAGAGGATAATGCCAGTTGCTATGGCGGCATTCAAGGACTCAATACCACGTGCAAGGGGAATGCTTATTGAATGAGTGGCTAGTGCACGAGCATCTTGAGAAGGGCCATGAGCTTCATTGCCAA
>CBJMBI010000100.1:0-10384 GCA_966427955.1 uncultured Ktedonobacterales bacterium | reverse complement strand
CCCCACGGAGAAAGCGTCATGGCAAAAACACTTAATAACAAGAATGAAGGTAAAAAGAAGCAAGAAAAACGAAGAGAAAAGTTATTGCTTAAAATAGAAGAAGCTAGAAAAGAAGTTAAAAAAGCCGAACAAAAGTTTGCTAAGGCTCAATCCAATCTTGAAGCTAGCCGGGACCGCTTACGAGAACTGGAAGAAGGTCTTGCACAGATCCAGCCTGAGTCACCAGTTATGGCAGTTCCAGGAGAACAATCCTACGAGCATCCGGAGGAGATCAAGGTTCCTGATCAAGGCGAATCCTACGAAGATCGAGAGGTTGTAGAAGAGCTACACCAATCGTCGCTTCCTCCTGTAGAAGGGCGGACTGATATAGCTCAGTAGCATCCTCATCAATTGGCAATTCGTAGAGATGCGATTGGTTACAGATTGAACGCTGCTTCCTGGTTCTTCAACTCATGGAAACGGAGTAGCCAGCAGCCGTAGTTCATGCCACCTCCAACAGCAGGCAGAGCTATCCATTGTCCTTCGTGCAGGCTTCCCTGACGAAGCATTTCGACCAGAGCCATACCAATACTAGCATTCGAGAGGTTCCCATGATAGCGGTAGTGGTCGGCTAGCTTCTCCATTGTTGTTTGAGGCCAACCATAATCACCGATCAAAAGTTCGCCTAAGCGACGAGTAATGCGGGAATTGGCCTGATGGGGTACAATATGTGATAGTTCCTCTGGACGTAAACCTGCATGGCGGCAAAGCGCATCGACGCATTCAGCCATAGCGCGAGGAGCCTCACGATAGACTTCCTTACCATTCATTTTGGTATAGCCCACTAGTGGCTGGGAAAAGATCTGGTTCAGTTCCTGTCCCCGACCCTCTTTATAGAGTTGCAAAATCTTCATATCGACTTCAGCCATCTCAAGAGCATCTTTGCGCAAGGGAGTCTGATAGAAAAGGTAATGTGCCTGACGAGCATCGGAACCATTGATCAGATAGGTATCCTCTTCACCTTGTTCCAGTAAGAAAGCAATCGCGCCTTCACCGAAGAGTGAGCTTGTCTTCCAATCGAGGATATGCATGATATTGGGAAGAAGCGCTTCCGAGGCGACCATGAGAACGAGCTTAGCGGAATTAGCTGCAAGGACTTCTGAACAGACCTGGAATGCCTCTGTTTGGCAAGCGCAGGCCCCTTTGAGCGTAGTTGCACGAATGGGTCCACATCCCAAGCGTAGTTGCAACAATCCAGCAATAGTTGGAAAGGCATCATTGTCAGAAGAAGAAGCGGCAATAATCGTATCAATTTCAGAGGCATCACGACCAGCACTGGCTAGTGCACGTCGAGCTGCAACCTCAGCCATATCAATCGGTAATTCTTCATCTGACGCAGTTGGATCATCGATCAAACCGGGAGCATCGGCACCGGCCATCTGGCGACAGAGTTTGAGTGTACTTGCCCGCACATGACGCGTCTTGAGTCCTGTGACCCGTTCCAGATCCTCAGCACTACGTGGGCTGCCAAGGCGGCTTGCAATATAAGCAAAGAATTCGTTAGTAATAGTCCCCTTAGGAGCATAGCTCCCCAAGCCAACTAACCGCACTTTCGCTTTAGTATAAATGTGGGGGAGAACATATGTATAATTTGGCCACTGGTTGGTATCTGTGTGAGTCATCAAACTGCAACCTGGATACCCCTTGCGGTGCTGCTATTGGGGTACGTCGCAATCTAGCGAACGGAAACAGGTCTTCCTTTCTTGGGGCTTGGGCGCAGGGGTAAACCTCGTCCCGTTGTGTGAATTACATCCACACGAACCTTCTGCATTGATGAACTAATCATAAAGGGGATAACCCCTTTTGTCAAGAGCAAGGGGCAAGGAGGTAAGACTCAACTTACCTCCTTTATTGGTTGAACTTGCAATAAAGATGAACTAAATGCTAGCACGTTTATCAGACAGGTATATTAGGATGCTGCTACTCAGACATAAGCCCTAACGCTCTTAGGCATGAGACATCCAGTGCTACCAGCGGTTGCGACGATCACGACCACCGCCGCGGCCACCGCGGCCACCACCGCTATAGTTACTACTGCCACTGTAGCTGTGATCATCTCTGCGGGAGGGACGGGAGGATCGCTGGGTTTGGAAACAATCACTACAATAGACGGGACGGTCTTCACGAGGCATAAATGGAACAGTAGTAGTACGGCCGCACGTTGCACAGATAGCCTCGTACTGTTCGCCGCGAGGAGCATGCGAACTCGAAGACTGTGAGCTGCGGCGTGCTGCTCGGCAGCTTGGGCACCGACCGGGCGTATTGGTTAAACCTTTGCTGGCATAAAATTCCTGTTCACCAGCAGTAAAAGTGAAGTCATTGCCACAGTCGCGACAAACAAGGATACGATCCCGGTAGCCCTCATTAGACATCATGGGTACTTATTCCCCTTCTTTAACTTTAAGAATGACTATCGTTCCGTTGACATATACAACTTTCAGACACAGGGTCAGGTACAGACAAGATATATGCCATTTTTACTGATAGAGGCAGAAAAAATGGAGAAACATATCTTGAAGTGGCTTTCAGGTAGTGATTTCCTTGCAACCGGCTAACGGAACGATACCGGGGGATAGGATATTACTTACCAAGAGAGATTTCTGTCCCTCACCACAATTCCATTGTAACATATATATCCGCAAAATGCATTATCTTATTGACCTTATTGCCATTAAAAGCCTGCTTTTAGCCTTTCAGCCCTTGCTTATTGACTCATCTGAATATGTTGTGCTATTCTTTTAGCATCTGATGGACATGAACAACTGAAGAATGTGCACTGGTTCTGAGGTCAGTCATGCTCTTGGGGAAATGCATTCATGTGTCGTTGGTGTTTCTGAGAGACCATTTACATAGGCTGTTAGTCAGAGCAAAATCTGTAGCCACGGGAGGATCTGTTGAGTTCAGTATCTTCTAACCAGCCTCATCTACCTTTCGGGCCTACCCAATTACGTCGAGTCCATACGATTACCGATCGTTTCTCAATAGCAAATACCTACTTGATTGCAGAAGAGCGTTTTGTTGTGGTTGATCCTGGTTCTGAACTCAATGTTCGTTTGTTGCAGAGTTATCTTGAGCGCTTCTTACAAAGAGCAGTTACTGATATTGATTTGATAGTGTTGACACATCTGCACTTTGGTTATACTACAGGAATAGAAATCCTTCGTCATCTCTCTCATGCACCAGTTGCTGCCTCCTCGGTTATCCGGCACCTAGCGGCTGTGCAGGCAGACCAACAGATCAGCTCTAAATTAGGTCATATGGTGGAGAGAGTCTTTTCAGGCACGTCGTACTGTTTTAACCTGTTTCCACCAGACTACGAACGCCAGATGGAGCTGATCGATCTCTGGCTTGAGGATGTAGAAGGTTTGCCTAATCACCCGGACTGGCGCGTAATTGCCTGTCCTGGGCATGCGCCTGAAAGCCTCTGTTTATATAATCCCTTCACTTGGGAACTTTTGTGTGGAGACACCATTGCAATTCAGCAAGGCACTCCTCTTGTTCGCCGTGGTGCCAACCGCATCCAGCTTGAAGAGATGCTGGGTCTCTTGCGCAGTTTACCGATCTATTACCTCTATCCCACCCATGGACGAGCTATTTTAGGGCTACATCCCTTAAATGGTCTAGCAATGGAGTAGCCCTCAAATGTTAGAAGCATGCTCTATCAAATGGTTAGCTCTTCTGTTTGCTTGGTAACTTCAAAGGTGTAGGTCCTCCTGCCGTTCGTGATAGAGGTTGCAGTGTATTATCAGTATATGTAGAAACTGATGAAGAAGGTGTACAATTAGAATGCACATACTCAGGGGAGTCTGGTGGCGAATTTAGTAAAGATCCAGCGGAGTCAAGTTGTGGTGTCGCATCCAAATGTGGGAAAGAGGCGCTATCTGTATCTGGAGGCATTCCCTCTTGGACAAGCAGGAGCGATGCATTTGGCGTATTCGCTCTAGATTGTTCAATCAAAGGTATAGGTTGGCTGGCCCCAGTTTGTAAATCTTGCGTAGATCTCCAAGTGTGTCTGGTGAGCGGATCATCCTGTACAGTGAGAACATCCTTCTGTTCAGCAAGTACAAAGACAAAATGATGTGTACCGATCTGTAGCTGATCATTTGACTTGACCAATGCTGTACCACGGACAGGTCGTTGATTCAGCAAGACTCCATTGAGGCTCTCACAGTCTGTCAGATAGATACTGCCATTGTCCCAGGCCAGTTCTGCATGGTGCCGTGAAGCCATATCATCATCTAGCCAGATATCACACTGTTCATCGCGACCAATAGTAATAATGGCCCGCTTGAGCGCTAAGCGTTGTCCAGAGAAGCTACCACTACAATATTCAAGCCAACCCCAAGGTATATCTTTACTAAAAACAAAGGGAACATCCACTCCAGGCTGATAGCGTGGTGGTTGATATGTCGTTGTGGAAGGTTGTGTACTGGCAAGATTGAACTTTGCTGGAGCGGAAAATACATAAGAGAAGAGGTAGTAGAAGCCAGTTAGTCCCAGAGGAATTAACCAGCCAAAAACCGCTATATAAATAATCATGCTAATAATTTCAAATACAGATATGAGGCGCTGTTGTGTAGAAAAGCGGTTATTGAACCAAATAATGGCAGGAATTAATAATAATGTCGAAATAACACACACAACAGTAACTCTAACTAGTTGGCGTGTCCTACCGCGCTGACACAGAGCTGAGTATAAAATATTAGTCGTGATAGCAAGCATACAGCACACTAATCCACCATACCAGCTCGCATGAAACCAAGTTGAGAATTGTATCATTGTAAACTTACTACTCCTCACTCTTTTAGATAAAAGAGTACTTGCCCTAACAAGAGGCTTTGCGGGTGAATAATATCACCTTGTATCATTGTGCGCAACTCTATGGGACTTGTGGGGGAAGTGAACCTCATTGTATCATTTGAGCAATGCGCTCTCTTATCACCATACCAAAATGGAGAGTGTTTGGCTATAACCTCCCAATGAACATGCTATAATAAGTTACCTTTGTTGAAGTTATCCATATGAGAGAAAAGCCATCCATGCATCAGAAATATGATAAAGAAATACAAAGCGAAGAGGATCATTATTCACGTAATAAGACTCTACGCTCGATCATTTTAGGTTTGCTCTGGGCTCATCCTATGAGTGGCTATGACATTAAACAGACCTTTGACCGTGCTATCGGCAGCT
Organism: uncultured Ktedonobacterales bacterium; assembly: GCA_966427955.1. GTDB lineage: Bacteria > Chloroflexota > Ktedonobacteria > Ktedonobacterales > Ktedonobacteraceae > DASYAN01. Next base: position 5,155 of record CBJMBI010000100.1, on the reverse strand, counting down.
ACTGGAATGCAGGTAACAGTCAGATCTATACCACGCTTAAGAATCTGCACAAGGCTGGACTAGTAGAAGTCGAAGTAATTGTACAGACTACGCGGCCTAACCGCAAGGTCTACCGTTTAACCGAGGCAGGTCACGCAGAGATGGCGCACTGGCTAGAGGAGGAAGTGCCAGAACGCTTTACCAAAGACGAATTTCTCACCAAACTCTTCTTCTGTGGCGAGACAACCGACATAGTAGCACTGGAGCATCTACGCGGACATCGTGATAGTTTGCTCAAACAACTGGCTCATATGGAATGGGCACGGCAGGAATACGGCTTGCGGCCTGCGCGGCGTCCTCGTTTGCTTGAATACCAGATGTTAGTACGTGAATATAAAGAGGCAGTGCTTAAGGCTGGATTAGAAGTTACTGAGCGTGCAATTGCGCGAATCGAAGAACGATTGAATACACAATAATTACTAAGCCACCCAGCCATGAGTGAGAAACAGCAGTGCATTAATAGTAAAAAGAGCTACAGAAAGTGGCATCAGTATACTCCTAATACGTGGATGTTGTCCCCAGAGTGCAAAAATAATAAAGACTGGAAAAATGACCAGCATGAAGCGTGGTGAAGAAGAGAGCGGACGTGGAAAATCATCTCTGGGGCTACTAAGAGAGAATAACATCGTTGCTAGTGCAAAGAGATTATAATGTAAGGGAAGGTATTTCCAACCGATCAGCAGAGCAATAAGAGGAATGAGTGTAAAGAGCAAATCCATAAGATTGTATGTGAAATTCTGGGTCAGCATAAAGAGGTAGTTGAGGTCATTAATGATGCCCATCCAGGGGAAGGTCAGATGGCGGCCCCATGTTACCGCTTCCCAGTGGCTGAATGCAAGCGGATCTCCCATAATGATATAAAGGTATAGCATATAGAGAAAGAGACCAAACGGGATCAATAGCAGAGGAAGAGCAGCATTGAATAGCGAGCGCCAATGAGTATGTAACGAGGTGCGGTAGGGCCAGAAGCGCTGGACTAGCATCACTAGAAAAGGGATAATGAGTACAATACCAGTTGGTCGTGTAAGGGCAGCCAGGAAGCCGCAGAGACCGGCTAGCCACCAATCCAAGCAACGACCACGATACAAAAAGAAGAACATTGCCAGAGATACAAGCAAGAAGAGAGACTCACTATATCCAATGAAAAAGAAAAGAGCATATGGACCCATGGCCAAGAAGAACAAGGTATCTCTCGCCACCGTTGGCCCAAATTGTGTATGTGCTAAATAATAGAGCAATACTAGCCCGAAATAGAAGCAGACATTGGTCAGTATAAATCCAGTAAAGAAGAGAAATATAAAGGAATTACTGAATATTCCTCCTAAAATGTGCATGAAGAGAGGCCAAAGAGGAAAAAAGGCGGAGAGATTATCTTGATTAGGAGGACGATGAGCATAACCACCGTGGGCAATATCAACAAAGACGCCAACATCCCAAAAATCCCAAGAGAGCAGACAATCTTTTAAATTGAAAGCGCACTCGCGAGGTGCTAGAAATGCTCCCTCTTGAGTGCTCTGCTGAATAAATTGGCTGAAGCCGAGATAGGTAATTACCAAGAGAATGAGGCGACTGATAAGGAAAATCCAGCCAGCTTCCTTGTGGGCATCCTTCCAGAGAAAGGCAGCAGCTCTCTCTTTATGAAATGAAGATGCTATATCTTCTTTAGAGAATAGATCCGCTTCCTGCTTTATTGGCATATTGACATTCTTTCATTGACTAAAAAAGCTTGATAATTGATTACAATCTGACAAAAGGTCAATCATCCTCCAAAAGACCTTTAAGAGAGCCACCAAAGAGCGAGACGAAGACAAAAGATTTCTCTTCAGTATAGCATCCATCTGAAGAGAGACGAATAAATATATTAATTAGCTGAACTGCCATCCCTGCATGCGATAAATGGCTAGTGTCTGTTGATCGCCGGGAACATAGCTGACCATTGAGTAGTTGGTTACACCTGTAAATACAGTTGTAGCAGTACGTAAAGTAATACGACCAAGCTGGCTATGCTGCATCTGGAAGGCAAAAGAGGGAGATGGTTTGCCACGTTGGTAGAGTGAGGAAGAGATGCGCCGGAAGTCTGGTAAGTCGCGTAACTGTCTCCACAGAGCTTTATATTCAGGCAGATGTGTAATTCTGCTAGTATGGTACTCAAAGTCGCTCACTAAACGTCGAACAAGACTTTCCCAACCATAAAATAGCTGACGTCTATGTGGATTAAAGAGTAAATCTAACAAGTGCAACTTCTCGTTGCGTGCAACATACTCTTGTACCTCAAAAAGTGTGATAGCTGCTTCATTCCATGAAGGCACATACCAGAGTTTATCCAGCGAGTGTGCTGGATAAGACGTATTATGCACAAGCAGGCTGGCAAGTTCTCCCATATCGAGCAATGTGCTTTCAATCTGCTCCTGATCAACAAATTGGCCAGTAAGCGTAGTATAAGCTTCAAAGAGACGCTGACGCTCATTACTCGGTAACTCAAGTGCACGTACTATATCATGTAATACCTGTATTGAAGGGTTAGTTCGTTTTCCCGCTTCTAGATGGTAGATATAAGTACGTGAGAGACGTGTAGCCTGTGCAAGCTGCCCTTGTGACATGCCACGTTCCTGGCGGAAAGACGTAACAAGTTGTGCGAACTCAGATACCTGCTCCATAGGCCTTGCTGCTCTACACGATCAACCCTTTATTGAGTACATTTGTTAACTCCCTGTTCATTATAACGCAGAAAATGTTAGCTGGCAACGTATTCATATTCTCTGACCATGACATATAATTTATGGTAGTGGATTGTCTTGTTTTCTGGGCAACAAAGAGGTGGCCCAAGCACTGTACAAAGCAGTACTTCTATGGAGAAGAGTCACATGGAACGCATTTCTGATCCATCGGCAATCAACCACGTTCAAGATAAGCATTGTTCATCCAATCAAGCCTCCGATCCGCATAACGAGTATTCTTTCCCCTGGCTACGGCATTATGAAGATGGTGTGCCTGCACACCTCGAAATTCCCGATCGTCCTTTAACCTGGCTGCTTGATAAAACTGCCAACCGTCATCCAAATCGAGTAGCATTTATCTATTATGGAGCCAGGATTACCTATGCTCAGTTCTCCAATCTGGCAAATCGTTTTGCCATTAGTTTGCAGCGTTTGGGAGTACAGAAAGGAGATCGTGTTGCCATAGCGCTCCCCAATATCCCCCAATTTCCGATTGCCTTTTTTGGAGCATTGAGGGCAGGAGCTGTCGTTGTGCCAACAAACCCGCTCTATACTGAGCGTGAGATGCAACACCAATTGGCGGACTCAGGGGCGAAGGTTCTCGTAATGCTTGAAACATATTACCCGCTTGTGCGCAAGATTCGCCAGCAGACGGTCCTTGAGCATATTATTCTTACCAGTCCTGCTGACTTTCTCCCATCATCGCTGCGTCTGCTTTATCCTCTCCAGGAACGTTGGAGTAAGAATGCTCAACTGATGCTCACAAAGAGCGATTTTGATCAAGATCCAACGTTGCACAAAATGCAACCAATGCTGGTTTTCCGTCTAAAAGGAGAGGTTGAATTGTTCAAGCTGCCAGTTCCTACCAGAAGTGAAGATCTTGCTGTGCTGCTCTACACTGGTGGTACGACAGGACTGTCTAAAGGGGCAATGTTAACCCACCGGAATTTATTGGCGAATGTCATGCAGACGTGGAGTTGGTTCCCAAGATTACAAGAGGGAGTCGAGACAACATTGTGTGTGATCCCTTTCTTTCACGCCTACGGCTTGACAGGTGTAATGAATGTCTCGATTCTTAGTGCTGCGACAATGATCTTGGTCCCTCGTTTTAAAGCTAGGGATACATTGAAGCTCATTCATAATTATCATCCAACACTCTTTCCTGGCGTGCCTACTCTTTATGTCGCTATCATGCGTCTTGTAGAAGCCTCAGATGGATCGAACAAGAAGAGAAAATCTGATGCAGCTTCTAGTGAAGGCCATGCAGGTCGAACGATGCTTCACCTCCCAAATGGTTTTGCATTGGGGAAACGTGACTATTCTCTGCAATCAATCAAATATTGTCTAAGTGGTTCTGCCCCTCTACCAGCGAAAGTCCGGGAGGAATTCGAGGCACTGACCGGAGGCAAGCTCGTAGAGGGTTATGGCCTGAGTGAGGCGTCACCGGTCACACATTGTAACCCATTCAACGGTCAATGTCGTAACGGCAGCATAGGCCTGCCTTTACCGGACGTAGAAGCTGCCATTATGGATAGCCAAACGGGCAACTTGCTACCTGTGGGGGAAATAGGTGAGATTGTAGTGAAGGGTCCAAATATTATGCAAGGTTACTGGAACAGTCCACAGGAGACGCAGGCCGTCTTTGTCAATGGCTGGTTGCGCACTGGTGATATTGGCTACATGGATGCAGATGGCTACTTCTATGTCGTCGATCGTGCCAAAGACTTGATTCTCGCCAGCGGCTTCAATGTCTATCCCCGTGAAGTGGAAGAAGTCCTCTTTGAGCACCCGGCTGTTGCAGAAGCAGCTGTGACCGGCATTACTGATAGCTATCGTGGCGAGACCGTTGCGGCGTTTGTGGTACTCAAGCCAGGAATTGAAGCATCAGAGCAAACAAAGCGAGAAATTCTGGCATTTTGTAAAGAGAAGCTCGCTGTCTACAAGGTGCCCAAAATCTTCCAATTCCGTGACAGCTTACCTAAGTCAGCAGTTGGCAAAGTTTTGCGCAGAGAATTGAGGACGCAAAAATAATGGTTGACAAATTCATCCAGCGATGTCTGGTGGAGAACATCGGACGCGATAATGATGATTGACAAATTAAACCGATCATGTCTGATAGGGGAACAACGGACGAGCTGAAGCGGGTCCCTACTCTTTTGGGCGCTAAAGCGCTTCTTGCTCGAAGATCTTCTGCAGGATTAGAGGGCTTTAGCCCGAGTGAACGTACGGACCAGCTTTAGCTCGTCCGTAGAGGTGGGGTTGAGTTGGCGGGTTAAATTTTCAACCATCATAATCGGGTCCCTACTTGACGGGCAATAAATTGCAATAAAAGAGGAGCATTTTGATGACATCAACCACCAATCCAGTAGAAATGGGTACAGCCTTTCTAACCACTCCTG
>CBJMBI010000099.1:0-10437 GCA_966427955.1 uncultured Ktedonobacterales bacterium | reverse complement strand
CGAGGGATAGGCCTTGGACTCTATATTTGTAAAAAGTTCATTGAAAACATGGGAGGACGAATCTGGGTTGAGAGTACAGGTATTCCAGGGGAGGGAAGTAGCTTTTGTTTTTGCTTGCCGCTGAAAACGCGGTTACCTTGTCATGTTTGCGACGGCAGAGAGCTAGTTAGTGAAGCCAAGGTTCGAACGTAAAGAAGGTAGACCAGTTTATCTTCCATGGTATTTGATGGGAGATGAACTGGCCAACGCTCTGTGAGCTGTGCTTAGACTCCCTTGAGGGTCAAGACGACCAGTCACTCTGAACAGACTCCTTACCTTTTCTCTTCTCCACGTGCCGTGACAATACCATTTCTTGCAGCCCACATTCCCAGATCTTGGCGCTGGATGGATGCAGCCATTAAATCTGGAAATAAGTCCGGTGTGCAGGCAAATGCAGGGATACCCATTTCGGCCAGTGCCGCTGCATTGTATCGATCAAAGCCCGGTGTACCCTGATCACTGAGAGCGAGCAAACACACCACTTGAACACCATTACTCATCAGTTCTGCTGCCCGGCGTAGCATTCCTTCCCGACTTCCTCCCTCATAGAGATCAGTAATCAGTACAAGGATAGTTTGTGTCGGTCGGGTAATGATCTGCTGGCAATATGTCAGGGCCAGATTGATATCCGTGCCACCGCCAAGCTGGGTACCAAAGAGCAAATCTACGGGATCCTGCAAGTCTTCGGTTAGATCGACAACGGATGTATCAAAGACGACCATTCGTGTGCTGACAGCCCTCAGTGTTGCCAGCACAGCCCCAAAGATGCCAGAATAGACGACTGAAGAAGCCATTGAGCCACTTTGATCTACACAGAGGACAATATCACGTAGAGCAGAGCGCTTATGCCCGTGTCCAACCAGCCGCTCAGCAATAATCGTACCATGCTCAGGCTGGTAGTTTTTCAGGTTTAGGCGTATAGTACGGTCCCAGTCAATCTCATTATAGCGTGGACGGTAGGTACGAGTTGCTCGATTAAGACTACCACGTACAGCTTGAAGCAATGGGTTGGCTAGCTTCCGTTCCAGTTCTTCAACAACTTTGCGTACTACTTGTCGTGCTGTATCCTTTGTCTTCTCTGGGATAACTTTGCTGAGGGAAAGCAGAGAAGCGACAAGGTGTACGTCAGCTTCTACTTGCTCTAGCATTTCCGGCTCAAGAAGCATTTGCTTGAGATTGAGACGCTCAAAGGCATCTTGTTGCATAATGCGTACTGTTGAAGATGGAAAATAGGTGCGGATATCACCTAGCCAGCGTGCAACATTGGGTGATGAGCTTCCCAGCCCAGCAGAACGATCCGAGTCATAGAGGGCTTCCAGGACACGGTCCATTCCTAGATCATGCTTACTTAGCTCCAGAGTTCCACTCTTCCCCTCACTTGTAGCTGAGCACAGGCCCTCTTGCGCATCTTTACCCAGTATAAGCCGCCAACGCCGTAGGCGCTCGGATTCATCAATTGTCATGGTATATCACCCCCATAATTTGTGCTAATACTGGTAGCACACGTTCTCCCCTCCGCTGGTCAATGGGCAGAGAGTCATCAAATGGTGTTGTATTCCTATTGCCTGTCTGCCATGATTGTGGAGCATATAAGTGTTTGACCTTTTCTCCCATTTTTCTGCGCTCAGGGGACTGGAAACCAGAAAATGCCCGCCGTAAAATAGGTACAAGGGTATCAAAAGCCTCGCCATCAAGCTCACTCATCCAGCGATCTAATGCACGCCAGAGCCCATCCTGGTGGAGAACAAGCAATCCGCTTCCCCGTAACACGCCTTCTATCCAGGCTGCGGCTCGGGTTGCAGGATTGGCTGTGGAGAGCGCTAGGCCTGTGAGCCTTTGGAGTTCATTTTCATCTAATGCTCTCTGCTCCAACAAGAGGCGACAACAGCCGCCTTGTAGCAGTCCGTGGATACTTTCTCGCTCGATTAATGTGCGTAATATTCTCTGCCATTCTTGACGTAGCTTCTCACGGTTTAGCAACTTAATGCTTTCTTGCACTTGATCAATGTTATTGATCATAGAACGTGCCGCCTCATCATCAAGGAAGGCACATGCCCCCGGTAAGCCAATGACAATGCGCTCAAACAGACCGTCTATGATTGGTAGAATATGTTCTGCTTTAGTCTGGCGTACATCCCCATAGCGAACCACTCGTGCCAGTGGAAAGAGTGCCTCCATCAAGTGTTGCATATCGGCAGAAACGGCTGCCCGCCTTTGGATGGCCCGTAATAGGTGGTCAATCGCTCCAGATAATTCCGCCAGGATTGTTTGATCCAGCAATTCGGTTAACTGAGGTAAAGCATCCAGCTCGTTAGCCCTATGACAGGCGAAGGCGGTTGCGGCACCCTCGATGGTATTGCCCCAGACATTGGCCTCAATCAATGGCACTGCAAATTCGACCTGCCAGCGAATCTGCCAGTGCTCATGAAAGGTTCCCTTTTTCCCAGAGACACGTTGTGGTATGCCCCACTCAATACCTAATAACCTGAGCCGATGCAAGAGCTGACTGCGGGCCCGGTCGGTTTCATTGCGCAGATCGAGTTCAAGCTTCTTAATCTCCACTGAAGGTTTGAGACTCAGTTGGCGCTGTCGATTTTCCAGATCGCGCTGGAGTGGTACCATGGGTGTCTCGGCTGGTACCTGTCCGAGCATTTCACCAATCTCTAGTTTGTCACGGATGAGACTCATTGGTTCGGCATTCCCATGACAGAGAACCGTTTCGATGCTTTCATGGCACTCTGCTAGCCCCGGCATTGGCAGATCTCGCAGAGCAGCCAGGGCCTCGCTGAGCCGGACAGCTTCAATCACACTAGCTGAGGATGCATCGAGTCCTTGTTCACGTAATAGGTGTGCTGCTCGTGTTATCCAATGGACGGTGACATTGCCAGGGACAGTCCAAAGATGTTCGTACCAGCCCGGCGAATTAACCCCTGCGCCATATCCACTGTGATATGAGAGACGTGAGTTGGTCCAGGGTATCCAGGTTGCTTCAGTCTTGATCCGTTTCAGTCCTTTGAGGATTTCGGTGTCGGTTTTGGCGAGCCTTGGATTGATAAGTGCTGGGGCATGCCATGCTCCGCAGATGACTGCGATGCGCTGATAGCCCTCTTTCTGAGCTGTTCGAATCATCTGACGCATGTAGGCCTCGCGTTGTGCCTCCTGCTCATCTTTTGGAGGTGCATCAGCACGCAATTCGCTCATGGCTTCAAGGATGCTTTCGAACAAGCCAGTTGCGTTGTGACGCTGCTCAATCTGCCGCTCCCACCACAGCTCATGATCTGTGTATCCTGCCGCTTGGGCAAAGAGAGCCAGTGGGTCATCCTGAAGGCTTGTTGCATGCAAATTTGCAGATGGAGCTTCTGCTGTAAGCGGCGGAGCTAGAGTTGCAGCGCTCATTTGAGAAACATCTGTTTTGTCAACTGGCGCTGCTGGTATTTCGGCTGATTGCGGCCTCTCATTCTCATCTTCTGCCATCTTTGCGAGTTGAATGGCTTGTGGCAAGTCGATAAAACGGCCAGGTATGCCGTGTGATAGTGCATAGTTTAGTGCTTGCCACTCTGGTGAAAAGGTCGCAAATGGATAATAGACCGCGTGTTTTGGTTTCTCGGGTACATAGATGAGTAAGGCCACGGGCGGTTTCATATCCTGATGGGCCAGCAGTGGGAGGACTCCTTGAGCGTCCGGAGGGCCTTCAACGAGTACAATATCTGGCTCTAGCTGTTCCAGGGCGGCACGCAAACTGCGTGCACATCCTGGACCATGGTGACGTATGCCGAAAACGTGAAGACTCACTTATAGCACCTCATTACACGCACGATACAGATCTTTCCAACCATTACGATCCTTCACGACCGTTTGTAGATATTCCAGCCAGACAACACGATCCTGGACCGGGTCCCTGACAATTGTCCCTGTGAGGCCTGTTGCCAGATCATCAGCTCGCAGTATCCCATCGCCATAATAGCCAGCCATGGCCAGGCCATTATTGATGACAGAGATAGCTTCAGCAGTAGAAAGCGTTCCACTTGGCGTTTTGACCTTGGTTTTGCCATCCATCGTCACGCCATCACGCAACTCGCGGAAAATGGTCACGACACGGCGGATCTCCTCCAGCGCGGGCTTCTCCGCTGGTAGTTCAAGTGCTTTCCCCAAACTGGCAACACGTCGATCCACAATATCAATCTCCTCTTCTATCGTGCTGGGCAGCGGAAGAACAACGGTATTAAAGCGTCGCATTAAGGCGCTTGAAAGTTCGTTGACGCCTTTGTCTCGGTTATTGGCTGTGGCAATAACATTAAAGCCTTTGTGAGCCTGTACCTCTGTGTTCAGTTCGGGAACGGGCAGTGTTTTCTCTGAGAGAATAGTGATCAAGGTATCTTGAACTTCGCTGGGAATACGTGTCAATTCTTCGATGCGTGCGATCTTACCTGATTGCATTGCATTCATCATCGGGCTGACTACAAGTGCTGCTGGTGATGGTCCCTCGGCAAGCAATCTGGCATAATTCCAGCCATAACGAATGGCACTTTCGTCTGTTCCTGCCGTTCCCTGGATGAGGAGTGTTGAGTCTCCTGTGATGGCGGCAGCAATATGCTCACTTGTCCATGACTTGGCTGTGCCCGGAACACCATAGAGCAGGAGTGCGCGATCAGTGGCTAGTGTGGCGACAGCGACTTCAATCAAGCGGGCATTGCCAATATATTTAGGGGTGATCTCGAAACCGTTTTTCAGCTTCCCACCCATCAAATAGGTGCGTACAGCCCATGGTGAGAGCTTCCAGTTTGGGGGACGCTGGCGGGTATCTGATTTGGCCAGTTCGGCAAGTTCTTCGGCATATTGCTGTTCGGCGTGGTGACGCAAAATAGAATTCAAATCATCGGTGTGATTGGTCGAGCCGTTGGATGTGGTCATTATCTAATTTCCTCCAGAATTTGTTTGCGTGTTCTCAGTACTTCAGAAAAGTCTGTCAAATTGCTTTGCCAGTATGAAATTACCCAGCCCTTCTTCCCCTCTTCCTCTGGCATCTCCCACGGCTGGAGTGCTCTCTCAAAGCATGATTCAGGCAATGCTATAGCAGTTGCATCTAGAATGGCATTCCACTCATAGTAGCTTGGCTCGCTCTTTTTAAGATTACGTACATGGTCTTGGAGTGCTTGCAGGCACACCTCTCCAAATTGGTGACTCCAAGGTCGAGGTAAAACTGTGAGCGCAGAGTTCCAATATGGATTCTCAAAAAGCAGATGGGCAATGACATTCTCTGCTTCCTGCTGTGGCAAGCAAGTTAGCAATTGGATAGCAAGTTCTAGATCCGTATGGTTCTTGCTTTTTTTGAGTAAATCGCGCCACTTTTCCAGCAGTGGTAGGCTCCAGTTTGTGGCACGATGTCGCACTGTTGCTTGAGACCAGGCTTCTAGTATCGTTGATTCATCATCTTTTTTCAGTAGAGAAACAAGCTTCTCCGGTCTCATAGCAAAGCGTCTTTCCCAATGATGGGGAGCGACGAATGAGATGATCTGCTGAAGTGTTGAGGTCTTTGCTGCACCATCCTTGTCAAGACCATCGTGTGTCCAATGCTCATCAATGATTTCGAGAGAAGTGATGGTAATTTTGCCTTTGGTATAGGTAAGAATAGCATTTGCACGATCTTGCATACGTTGCGCTAACGCAGAGTCTGGAAGACGTGCTAGCAGTGAGACTGCAAGAGATTGCACATTAGTGCTGCGATCATCCAGCGCTTTTTCAAGAAACGGTTCGTCCTCTAAGGAAAGATTCACCTCAAATGTTGCAAGCAACGTTGTCCTTGTCTCTGCCTTTTCCTTTTTCCATACCTCCGTTAGCCAATCGCGTGCTCTGGCAGGATCAACTTCACGCATGTTCCGCAAGACTATGCTCCGCTCATCAAGTGTGCTTTCTTGCCAGATGGTCTCTATATTGGCTGGGAGTGACTTCTCGATCTGCAAGTGAAGCTGGTTCACCCATTTCCATTCCTGGTTGAATTGGCTGAGCCAGCGCCCTCGCTCGCCAAGGACAGGCACGAGAGCAGAATGTACCTCTTTGTTTTTTGTCCCATAGGCCAATGCTTGCGGTAGCAAGTCATGTGGAAGACGCAGGTGGGCCTGTTGCAAGTGCTCTAATGCCTCAGGAAGGATCTCACTATGCTCACCTTGTAGCAGGCTTGCTAGGAGATGGGCAGCTTTTGCTGAACAACTTGCCAGTACCTCTGCTGGAGCCAACTGTGGAATTGTTGGAGCAGACTCGGCACAATAGCCAGCTTGACTGTAAACTGCCCATGCTCCAGCGGTAAGCAATAGTGAGCGTTCAGTATTAGTAGTGGGCAGTTGTGTTGCCAGGGCATCGATGGGTGTGTCAGTGACAAGATTGGTATTTTCTATCTGTCCTGTTCCAACAATTGCTGTTGTGACAAGTGTTTTCATGCCTTATCCCCGTTCAAGAGTGGGTGGTAGGTATGGTTTACTAGCATACCAAGTGGCAAGAGTGTCTCCCCATCCCACTCACCCGCGAAATCGATCGGTGCACCACCTGAGAGCGCTAACAATTGCCAATATTCGCCTTTGACGAGGGGAAGTGCTTGCCCATGCTGATCACAGATGTGCCAGCGATTACTTGTCACATCATAGACAGGTGTGACCTGACATAACGTGCATAAAAAGCGATCTCTCCAGGGAAAACGGGCAAGCGTGCTGGCGACATCATCAAGAAATGCTGCTATCGTTTCTGCACCGGGTAGGTGTTCTGGGAACTGTTCTATCTCTCCCTGGCGAGCTGCGATAAGTGCGCGTTGTGGTTGGACACTGGGCCAGTACACGAGTTCTGCCTTTTGACAGATGCCCAGCGGATGATGCACTGAAAATGGTGCTCCCGCAAAAGAGAACTGTAAGAGAAGTGCCGAGCGTCTGGTAGTAGTGCCAAGGAGCCATGTGCGTTGAACTCGTCCGCGCTCGATATCTTCGAGGGCCTGCCCTAATATCAGCCAGTTGTCGGTGATATGTTCTCCATGAGCGAGAACCTCTTCCTCTTTCAGATTCCAGCCGATGAGTTGACGTATATCTTCTTGCATGGCGGCATCTAGTTGCTCGATCCTGTGGAATGCTTGGCTCAGGAGGGCAAGTTTTCCGAGCTGCGCCAGCAGCTTCTCTGGCCAGTTGGATGATGCATGAGGGATGGTTGCTAAGCGCCGGAGATAGGATGCCAAACCTGGAGCCTGTGCATCAACCATCTGGGCAGCCTGTTTCTCCCAGATACTTGATGGTTGTGTCTCCAGACTTCCCAGTCCATTACGCACAAGGTCGTTAAGCCAGAGATCCAGAAGCTCAATGCCCTTCTTGACCTGTGCTAGGCGTTTCTCTGCAGTTTTATGTTGCGTAGCTGTAGCCGTAGGAGATTGGGTTGCTTTGGACGTTTCTTGTGTCTCTTTCCGTTTGCTGGCTGCCGCACGCTTTGCCAACCATGTAGTGATCCACTCTGGCGGATCACTGACAGGAACGGCATCTGGTATAGTAGCAGCCAGCAGGAGCAGTCCAAGCCCATGCTTGCATGGCTGTTTGCGGCTGGGACAGTTACACTGGATAGTAAGAGTAGGAAGTGCGATGCGAACTTGATAGAGTGCGCTGCCCTGGCATTCGCCCCAGAGCGCATCTGAATTTTGTCCGATGTGTTGCCAGTGTTTGGCGTTAGCAAGTTTCTTGCCAGCAGCCGTAGAACTGGCGTCGGGAGCCATCGAAATTACTTGATTGGCTGTGATCTGAATACCCACGTCTCGTCCCCCGAATGAATAGTTCTTGAGAAAGTGTCCTACATATCTCTTCTTTAGGGACGATTGGCAAACGGAAGCGGCGAGTGGCATGGCTTGTGGAGGACATTTGTCTTATGGGCATGGTTAAGTGTGGAAAGAAATGCTTACTCTGCCCCAGGGTAGGAGTGGTCTTGACTTTCGTTCATCGCATGACTATCATAACAGATGTGCCAAAAATTGGAAAGGCAGATCTTATTTTGGCGCGGAGTCCTCTACATTATCCAATATATATAAATAGGTGTATATGACTGAAACAGCTCCTCTTATCGATCCCATTCAATGTCAACGCGAGCTGAACAAGTGGGGCAGATCAGCACGCAAAGAGCTAAAGGAAATGGGTACAGATCCGCTCTCTCGACTTGCAGACAGGATTGATAGGTTTGTCGAAACTCAACCAGAGATAGTCGATGAAATTGCTCATTGGCGTCCTATAGACCGAGTTCCTTACTCGGTCCACGATCTGCCCCCTGAAGCTGAGCCATTTATCCCCTCCAGTGAGGGTGAACTTGAGGCCTATTTAGACTCCTTCATGCGAATGCATCAGCGACTTCATGCCAGTATGCCCGGTTTCCATGTGGAAGCCACTTCCTTTCCGGCATATCGAGAGAATCTTGCTGCAACACTCAGACGTCGGAGGGAAGATGGCTCTCAAGTCGATCCCCATCATTGGGAACAATATCAAGCCGTTTACAAAGCACAGCTAGCAAGATGTTTCTTTACGCTGGGCGACAATGCGGCTGCAATCATGAGACTTCGAGCCAGTAGGAGTGCTGAAAAACGCGGTATATTTAAGTATATGACAGGTCAATATGAATCCTATCTCCTCATGAGCATGGGCTCACCCAAATTGGGTCTCTATCTGAGAGTCCCCATTCCCAGAGGTGATCTAGGGCTTATTTCAGCTGAGCGACTGATACGAGCGGGCAGTTTTATCTATGACTTTATGGCGTTGGATCAAGAATTTGCCGACCAGTTGAAGCATGAGATCGAGAAGCATCCCAATCTGGTTTCCCAGCGCACGTTGCGTGGCAAAAACAGTCAAGGGCGCTATAACAGGACAGAAGCGTTGATCATTAATGCTCAGGAAGGTATCGGTAGCATTATAGGAAGTGCTGCATGCATAGCTGGCGATTATTATGACTTTGATCAGGTGATAACGCAACTCGTTAAAGGGGATCTGGCCAACCAATTAGCGTTATATGTTACAGTCGGAGTTTGTGGAGCTGTGACTGCTTTTGGCCGATATTTCCTTGATCCAACCCAAAATATTGGAGATCGTCTGATATTGAGCCCTACTATGTTGGATGACATCCAATCTATAAGAGAAAGGTCGGCAGAAATATTACATGCTCAGTGGACTAAGTGGCTCAACCATCTTGTCGAGTTTCAAAAAAACGGCGAGACTTCTTCCCTTCCGGACGATCCTCCAGACTGGACAAACCTTCCCTGTCCCCATGCTGGCTCCTACAGATCTTCACAAGGAAACCTGTCGCCTGGAGCAATTACTCGCCTTACCCAGACGCTTGGCCATGTATATTCATGCATTACTCCACGACCTGATTATCCCGGTCACCAATCCTTGCCATGGGAACCACCCTCGTTTCTGCTAAGACAAATCTAACAGGAAAGGCAAGACATGGGAGAAAAGCGGATTCCCATCACACATCTCCCGCTTAAGCAAGGCTATCCGATTGGACCTGTACAGGCCCATAAAAGTGGCGAATCAACCGACGAACAATCTCTTCCTCCTCTGGTTTGAAGCGGTCTGCTACCTCTTGCCAGATAAGATTCTCATCGCCAAGATCAACGAAATATCCATAGCGATCAGGAACCTGTAAGCCGATGCGTTCGGCAATGAGGTCCACATAGTTCACACACTCAAGACCACATCGCTGTGCAGCTCTTCGTACAGCCCGGTGGCAAGAGTGATAGATACTTACTATCGTGTCTGCTTGCCCAACAACTCTTGTGATCGATCCATCAAGCGCATCCAGAAAGGCCCGACTTGGTCGCTCTGCGTTCGTGTGACAATGATAGCTCCACCCGCTGAGTGTTCCTCCATCCACCACAGAGATACCTCTCAGTTGGCTAAGCACACGCTTAACATTTCTGGCATGCTCCTGGTTATTCACATCATCTTCATGTTCATGGACGACCACGACACGGTCTTTCCCAGGAAAGAGAGAAGAGAAACGGTTCCTATTACGGGCAAGATATTCAGTTGCATGTATAACTTGGTAGGATTCATTTTTCCAATCAATACCTGCATCTGCCTGAAATTGCCGAATACAGTTTGGACACCAGAGAATGACCTGTTTGGGATGAAGAGCACGGAATGTATCAATGGCTCTTATTCCTTGGTTCTGTCCAATCGTCATGTTCCCTGCTGTTGAATGAGGGAAACCACAACAATGAGCGGGACCTCCCAGAACCACAACATTCTCATCGAGGATTTTGACAATCTTGACAAACTGTGCTGCTAGATGCACGGTCCGAAGCACATTGCAGCCCAGATAAATCACGGTTTGGGTTCCAGAGATCGTTTTGGGAGAGATCTTTGAATGCTCCCAGAAGTAATCATCGGG
>CBJMBI010000098.1:0-10454 GCA_966427955.1 uncultured Ktedonobacterales bacterium | reverse complement strand
ATGGCAACTGAGCAACAACAACCACTAACAGGAAAAATAGCCTTAGTGACAGGTAGCAGTCAAGGTATTGGCCGAGCCGCTGCCCTGCGATTGGCCCAGGCAGGTGCAGATATTGTCATCAATTATCGTAGTAATGCCAATGCAGCAGCTGAAGCACAGGCTAGCATTGAAGCCCTTGGTAGGCGCTGTATCGCAATACAGGCTGATGTTAGTCAAGAAGCAGACGTCAACCGTCTCTTCAAAGACGCAGCTGAGGCCCTGGGTCCCATTACTATTCTCGTTAACAACGCTGGTACCACCCGAGACAAACTGATACTCCAAATGTCTCTTGCTGATTTTGAGTATGTTATGAATGTTAACTTGCGTGCTGCATTTCTCTGCACTAAGGCAGTCTTGCGCGGTATGATGAAGGCACGCTGGGGGCGGATTGTCAATGTTGCATCGGTAGCTGGGCTATTGGGACCGGCTGGACAAGCTAACTACGGTGCATCAAAAGCTGCTATCATTGCTCTGACTTTGAGTACCGCCCGTGAGATGGCAAGTCGTAATATCACCGCTAATGCCATTGCACCAGGGTTTATACCGACAGAGCTTACCTCTATTGTTACAGAGCAACAACGCAAGTTTATGCTTGATAACACCCCATTGGGACGATTTGGTACCACAGATGAAGTTGCTGCTGCCATCGGCTTTCTCTGCTTGCCAGAGGCTGGATATATCACAGGTCAAATTCTTAGTGTTGATGGAGGAATGACGATGCACATTTAGCCGCTACCGTAAATCAAAAGGGGCAGGAAGTGTCCCACAGTTATTCCCCGTGGAGTAGCTGTAGAAGCCCCTGCATTTCTGTCTGGGGTGCTTCACAAAACCCGTGAAACAAGTTTATGATGAACCCTCTCTAACCATATAATATAGTCTGGTTTTCAAGGAGGGCTCTACATTATGGATCTCATCGAAACGAATGAAACCAATCTTTACACATTTGAACCATTTGCTGCATATGGTTTTTATACCGATGTGAATCGGGCGCTTGTCCGGCAAGCACTAGCACATTTGAAGACGCGATCAGATAGCAAGACGCTTACCATCGTTGATATGGCATGTGGTACCGGGGCCGTTACTCGTCTGATTGCTGAAGAACTAGCACGTCAAGGACAGTTGGCGCGTACGCGACTCGTTGGAGTCGATCCATCAGCAGAGGCACTACGCCGAGCTAAAAAAGGCATGGATGAACTAGGCATACAGGTTGATAGTGAGTATATTCAGGGGGATGCCGCAGATCTCCCTCGGCTTGTACAGAATGTTGATGCTGCCTTCTTCTGTAATGCGATCCATCTCGTACCTGACAAACTTGCTGCGTTCCAACAAATGGCATCTATTCTTGCTCCTAGAGGTATATTTGCATGTAATAGTGCCTTCTACGAAGGAACCTATGTTCCAGGTACAGAGCGCTTCTACCGTTTGTGGACTCGCCGAGCTGTTGGTTGGCTAAGACAGGAGCATCCAGAAGTGCGTGTATCGCGTGATGCCAAAGCTATGGCTATGCAATGGCTTACTCCAGAAGAATATATTAGCTGCCTTAAACAGAGTGGTTTTATCAATGTCGAAACACACGAGACTAATGTCTCTATTTCGCTTGATGCCTGGAGGGATCTTGGTCAGTACTGGCTCTTTATCGAAGGAGCACTGCCGGGGATACCGCTTGCCTATGGAGCTGCGGCATTGGCGGCTGCTGTCTATCAGGCTGGGAATGAGTCAGGTATGACAGAAGTGCCTCGTACTTGGCTACAGATTGTTGCCTTCAATGCTTGATAGTAATCATGCATGTAATGTGCTACAAGGCAATAGTAGGAAACACTAGTATTTCGCTTATACATTCCTATCATCGCTGTGCTTGCTGTCCTCGTGGCGACGTTGAGCCATGAGGAGTTTAGCAGGCGTTAAGCTGCTATTATTTGGAGCAAATTGTTAGGGCTGAAGCATAATCTCACTTACTAGACAGTTATTGGTGCATTTGTATAACCCATTTTACACAAGAAATTCATTAAAAACTCTCGTTTTTGATGAGCGTTTTCTACTTGACACTTCGTCCAATATAAGGTACTTTTCTTTATGGCAATCATATACAAGGTTCTCTCTCTCCTTCTACTATTGGTTATCCAGAATAATGCTAGACCTTGTAGTTGATAGCCAGGCAGAGTATTCTCATGCATTGGGGATAAAACAGCGGCGTTTTTTTAGCCACAGAGAGACTCACTGTGTGCATCAGCAATAAAACAGTGGAGTTTTATTGCTGATGCGCCATTCTTTTAGCAATGCCCAACCATGTTTGTACTACTAGCAGGAAAGTAGCGTTTTGGTCATATCCTTCCCTTATGACCTGTTTTCATGGTATGATAGCCTTGAAAGTATCAATAAACTTTATTGGAGTTTAGTGATGAACATGCAGGAACGCATATTTATGGCTATTGTCTCTAAACTGGGCTTCTCTCGTTTCTATGGCTTGTCACATTTTGTCTCAGATAAAGATAGATACAGGGCGGTCAGATCTCCTTCTGTTTGGTTCCAGAGTATAGGCAGAGGAAGTCGTAGGCGACCTTCAACAGATGCTCAATCTCATGGGCATCAAGAAATAGAGTCATTAGAAGATGCGTCTTTCGAGGGAGAAGATAATCGATGGCGAGTTGCATCTTCTGATATACAATGGGATGGCATGCTCAGGATTGGTGTTCTTGATGATAGTTCCATTATTCTTGGCATGATCGAAACTGTACTCACCATGGACGGGCACAAAGTATTCAAGCATGATAGTGGTTCATCATTGCTTAATGCCTTATTTCCTGAGAAATCCGAAGAACAGTCTCAATATGACCTCGTCATACTCGATCTTCTGTTGCCAGGAGCACAGTCTGGAGTTGATGTCTTTTTCGCTATTCGCCAGCAGTTTACAGCAGATATGTTGCCAATTATCGTCATTACCGCTGTTGATGAACCTACCTTAAAACAATTCCGTCATATTCTTCCCGACGATGTTCCCCTTTTGCGTAAACCTTTCGATCCTCGTAAGCTCCGTCAATTGATTGCGGAGCTTACGGGACAGAAGGTGAATAAGTATTGATAGTAGTTAGAGCATGAGATGTTTAGAGAGCAGAAAGGCACTGAAGCTAGCCACACTCTCTACATCTCCATCATCAAGCATATTGACAATGCGTTTCACGACAGTGCGCCGTCCTTGTCTTGGTCCATTTGGCATTGTAAAGCCAATCGCAGTTGTAAGCTGTGGCCCTTGCTCTTTGCGGATCTCTTCGGCCATTAGTTCTAGCATTTCTGCTAAGTCTAGCTCTAATGCACGAGCTAAACTCTCGATTACATTGGCAGAAGGATATTTCTGCCCTCGTTCAATCTCACCCACATAAATTTCGGAGATGCCGGCCTTCTCGCCAAGCTCTTTGATGGTCAGGTGACGGTCTTGTCGTTCTTGCCTTATAACTCTGCCAATAATTTCTTGTAAATTTGCCATTTATCAAGTCCTTCCTATGCTTACAGCATTGCTTAGCAAATATCTATGCTAATAGCATATCTTGTGTCTATGAATATAGGCTATCAGCATGCTATAGTCAAGGTAGGGAAAGTTCGATCGACAAGTAAAGGAGAAAAGTATTCATGCTTACTACGCAGCAATATTGTGATTGTATGGCAACAAGTTCGGAAATTCGCTCGTTAGCCTATATGCCTATGATCTATGAACCAATACCAAGCACACCCTCGCGCTGGGAGTATCATGTGCTTACCATTGATCTACAGGAGGTTTCTTTGCCTAATGCAGAGCAGTTGAATTCATTCGGTCGTGAAGGTTGGATACTTGTCGGTTTACTTGATGAACGCATGACTATAAAACAGAATCTGATACACTACTACTTCATTCGGCAGGCAAAAGACTAGTGCTATGTCTGAATTTGAGAATCATTGTTGCTGTTATTGCTTATCCAGAACTTGGCATCTGGCAAGCATATCATAGGAGAAACACAGGTACTCTATTATTACCATGATGCTACTGCATTAACTTGAAAGGAGATCTATTATGGCTTCGAGTCTGCTTGTACCAACAGTTTTAGAAAGCACCGGACGCGGAGACCGTGCCTATGATATCTATTCTCGTTTGTTACGAGAGCGCATTATCATGGTCAATGGTCCAATTGAGGAAACTATGGCTAACCTTATTGTCGCACAGTTATTGTTTTTAGCATCAGAAAGCCAGGATCGTGAAATAAACCTGTATATTAGCTCACCTGGTGGCGTCATAGCAGCAGGATTGGCGATTTATGATACGATGCGCTATCTGTCCTGTCCTATAGCAACCACTTGTATAGGATACGCGGCTAGCTTTGGGACCATTCTGTTGCTGGCTGGAGATAAAGGACGGCGTCGGGCATTGCCTAATGCTCGTATCCATTTGCATCAACCATTGATCCATGGAGGGATTGGAGGACAGGCCACAGATATCGATATTCATGCCAAAGAGCTTTTGCACACTCGTGACGTGATAAATTCGATCATTCAACGTCATACAGGACAGGGTCTTGAACGTATCAAGCGAGATACAGATCGCGACTTTTTCTTAAGCGCAGAAGAGGCTGTCGAATATGGAATTGTTGATGAGGTGCTACCGCTGGCAGAGAAAGGCTGAGTTATCTTCACAGACTATTGCTCATAGCGGAGTAATACTCACACTATCCAGTGCAAGCCATTGGGACTCACACGAAACGGTCCCAAAACGGAGCACACCGCGTGGCGTGGCAATGGCATACTGATTATCCAGCCAAGCCACAAAACCTAGTGGTCCACGTGGCGGGTGTGAGACTTGTAATATGTGCCTTTCATCAACCCAAAAATGGACTTCAGTGGCATACCAGTCTAGTCTATAGGTATGCCACTGTGTCATTTCGACCGGAAGTAATGTTTCATGTGCTCCACTCAGCCTTTGTAGCCAGCGTTCGGCTGGACGTATATTGCCGGTTAAGTGACCCCAGCCTGTGGCAAGAAGCGTAGGAACAATTGCTAATGCTGCACCCGGTCGCATTGCATGCACTACTTGGGCTTTCCATCCCCAGCCTGTGATACCGGGAACCAGGGCTATATCTGACGGGGGAGATGCATAAAAGAACCAGATCGCTTCTGGCAGCATGAGGATATCGCCGCGTACAGAGAAGGGATAGTTCCAGAAACCGAAGCCTGCAGTTCCATGCAAAATACCTGGACTTGCAATTGTGCTATCTGTAGTTGCAGCAGACAAAGAGGAACGAGCACGCACCTCCATACGTAATGGAGGACGCCACGGGAAATTGGCTCGTGGCAGTTTCCCATAGTCATCGATTTGTGCATCAGCATACTCTCCCTGCTGTACAGAAGGAATAGTCATGTGTAACGCAGAATCCACTACTGTAAGCCGACCTGGGCCAAGACAGGTCTGGGTCCAGTATGGGTCAATCAATTGAGAAAAATCGTCAAATACAGCAGTACCTATGTATTTTCTTCCTTTCTATCTATTATGTAGATGCATTTGTGAGAGAGTTGGAAAACTTAAAAATGCCTCTTCTAACCTTTGCCATACTAGCAGATCAGCCTGTGTATTCCTCGCTCGCTGGTTTTTTTGATCGGTAGCATGCATTGTCTGGTAGACAAGCTGACGAAAGTTTGCAAGAGAGGCCCTTTGCTTTTCTGGTGAAGGCATGATCGAGAGTGCAATTTGCTCTGATGAATAAAATTCTTGTGGGTCAAAAGCTAGAGCAACTAGGTCGGCGTAACGTTGTATAAGATCTATGTTTGCCTGTGAAAGAAAATAATTTTTTTGTGTGCTGGAAACCTGCAATGCTCCAGCAATACGACCTGCGAATAAAATCGGATGGGCGGCTGCGCTGCGCTCATAATTTATATGTCCAGTAGGCGTAATCAGGTGTTCGTATTCAAGATCTCGGAAAACGATTGGTCGACATAGTGTGACAACATTGCTGATTAAGGATTCTGCGCCTAGAAACACTGCTGTTTGCTCAAGGTTGCCTGACCAGGGAGGCGTTCCTAGCCCAATGTTCTCGCGCAAGCTCCGTACTTTGTTATATGGTCCTGATGGCGGCATACAGCGTATAATCCAGATAGCCATACCCAGACGTCCTGGGTCGAGCTGTTTCAATGCTTGCTGCAAAATCAGGTGACAGGTAGACCAGAAGCGCACATTCTCACTGGTACTTGCACGCATTTGCAGTATCTGTGCATAGAATTCGGAAGGAATTTCTTTAGTTAGCTCAATCGGCTCCAGAGCAGTTTCTTTCTCGCTAAAATAGCTTTCTTCTTCGAGTAAACCTGCTTGATATTGTGCTAACACGCTGATTAAGCGGCGCAGATTTTTAGGGCGTGGATCCGACTCTCCATTCACCCAGCGTGTTAAGGTAATAGAGGTAATGCCTAGTTCATTGATCAGGCGCTGTTTCTCTTTCCTATCGCGGATAATATCTGCTACCAATTGGCGCCATGTTTGTGCATCATGCATAGTATTTACCTTGCCGCTGAATGCGGTCAAAAAAGCACCTCATGGATGCCATGATAGCAGCTTGCAGTGATAACGTCAACAAAGATTGATAATCTTGCTATGATTTTAATGATGTATGCTCTGGAAAGACAATCAGCTTTGATCGCGAGGTCTGCTTGTCTGTCTGAGGCCATACAAAGGAATGTAGTTGCAATGCTAGAAAGATGTGTGTGACTATTCGTTATAGCGTTTCGAAGCATGCTGGCCCAAAAGAGTCAAGAATGACTTAGTGATGGGCGTTTCACTCTCTGCTCCTAGGTGGCTAACCGTGCTAGCCTCTTCATCCTCTGGTAATAAGCGGTTTAGCCAGCTTAACAAATCGCAAGTAAATCCTGGTAGTAAACCGTGTAGGCGTGCGATGATCTGTGCTTGGATTGTAATAATCAGTTCAGCACTGCCGCGCTTAGTAGCATGGACAATCTGTTTGGCTGCTCGTTGTGCACTGATCGAAGATATTGGCAGCGTATCTAATAGCGTGAACCATGTATATTCTGCTCGATAGTGATTACCTTTCATAATCGTATTCACATGTGAACCTGTTCGTAGCAAACCTGGGACGACAGTAACTACAACAATACCATCTTTTGCTAATTCAGCACGTAGGCCCTCTGAAAAACCAACAGCGGCAAATTTTGCACTGGAATATGAGAGTAAATGTGGAACACTGATTTTGCCACCAATCGATGTAATATTGACTATATGTCCGCTTTTTCTCCTGATCATCTGTGGTAGAACTGCCATCGTCATGTTATAGGTACCCCAGAACATCGAATTCATCGATTCTTCAAAATCGCTACGCGTTTGTGTTTGCCAGGGACCAGCACAAATTATACCTGCATTATTGACCAGAATATCAACACGTCCACAAAGCGTCGTGGCTTGTTCAATGGTATTTTGTGCTTGCTCTTTATCAGACACATCACATTGGAGAACAAATACTTCAGTACCAAGCTCCGAGAGTTTCAACCGCGCTCGTTCCAATTCCACCTCGTTGCGTGCACACAGGACAATCCTTGCTCCTTGCTTGGCAAATTCCATAGCCATTGCTAGTCCCAGACCTCGTGAGCCACCTGTAATCAGCACGACTTTGCCCAGCAAATTGATCATCTTACGACGGCGTATAATCTCTTGCAGAATGCCAAAGCCTAACAGAACCACAATCAGTTTCCAAGTTTTCCCTAGAAATGCCATGATCTCTCTTCCTCATTTCTTCTCAGTGTTAAGCAAACAAAGAGCATTCTTTTGCTGCTTATGAGAGGCTCACATCAACTGTTATTGACACGAATGACAGGGGAATTTTGCTACTTCTGTTGCAGGATTGTAGTGGCATGAAAAGACTTCCTGTTCGCCAATTGTAGTTGGCATGAGGATAGTTTTAGATCATTTGTGTCGTCCAGCAGATGTACATGGTTACTAATATATTAGTTTGCACTTAAGCAAGATTTTTGTATTGATTATAGGAATTCTTTGGTAATTCAGTGTATAATGAGATTTCTTCCTCATACAAACGGTAGATTCTTTACGACAGAAGCGGTACAATGGTAAGGAAGGCATGCTGTCTATGTGGGGAGGGGGGTGCCCTGTTCAAAATAGCCAGAATGAAAAGTATTTGTGTTTTAGCCCATCGATGTGATGGATACAGTTAGGAGAAAGGAGTGGCGCTTGTTTTTTCCCTTGTCAAAAGATGCAAGGGTTGGCGCTGCTATTGGGTGAACTTCCCGTGCCGTTAGCCATTGAACATCCCGAACTTCTCAGCTATCGCGATGAGTTTCCACTGCTCCAACACAAAACCTATTTGAATAGCTGTTCACTAGGTGCGCTGTCCAAACGCTCTATGCAAGGTATGGCTCGTTTCATGGAGCTATGGAACGAGCGGGGGGCTCAAGCATGGTATGGTGAATGGGTCGATGAGATTGCACAGGCCCGCAAGACCTTTGCCTCGTTGATCGGGGCGCAAGTCCATGAGGTAGCAATCGCTCCAAGTGTTCATTCTGCGTTAAGTTCTGTTGCATCAGCTCTTGATTATAGCGTTCGTAAAAAAGTTGTCTTGAGCGATATGGATTTTCCAACGCTGGCCTACCAGTGGCTAGCAAAGGAATGCCAGGGAGTAGAGTGCCGTTTTGTGAAGAGCCCAGATGGTATCTATATGCCTCCGGATCTGTTTGCCGCTGAAGTTGACAGCAAAACGGTATTAGTAGCAACCTCGCATGTCTACGACTCTAGTGGATATATACAGGATATTCGCTCTGTGGCAGATATAGCGCATAAAAATGGTGCATATCTGCTGGTCGATGATTACCAAGGCACAGGTCAAATTCCAATTAATGTCAATGTTTTGGATGTGGATTTTCTTGTGACTGGTACACAGAAATGGTTAATGGGAGGGCCAGGCCTAGCCTTTGTTTATATTCGTGAAGGTCTGTTGCCGTCTCTAATCCCGACAATTGCAGACTGGTTTGGACGCTGTGATCAATTCAAATTTCAGGTCGGTGAGCTGATCTTTCACCCTGAGGCTATCAAGATAGAAATGGGTATTCCATCCATTGCAGCGGTCTATGCTGCTAACGGCGGAATGGATATTGTGCTCGAAGCCAGCGTCAAAAGTATTTGTGAGCGTACACGTTATCTGACTAATGACTTGATAGCACGTGCTCGTGAACATGGATGGGCGGTATGTACACCACAAGAACCTGAATTGCGTAATTCGATAGTGGGGCTTAAATTTGACCAGCCAGAAGAAATTGTGAAAGAACTTGTAGTTCGCAATATTATTACTGACTCACGGTCCGGTTTGTTACGTATCTCTCCGTACTTCTACAATACTATTGAGGAGAATGCGCTTGTCATCGAGGCAATTGCCGAGATACTAGAACAGAAAAACAAGGTTTGAGCAAGCTTATTGATAGTTTATTATTTAAGGAGGAAGGTTTATGCTATGTCACAATTGTTCTATCGAAAATGTGGAGGGGGAGACATATTGTCGTAAGTGTGGAGCAGATTTGAGAGCATCGTCAAAGAGTCTTGTAATGCAGCGGGCAAAGCTACCGGCAGTCTTGTATCAGTCACCAGTATCTCGCAGTGTGGCAGCTGGATTTGGTGCTTTGGCTCTAGGTATGGGAATTGAGCTACTACGTCGAAATATGTTATCTCGCTTGCGGCCGAGGCGGGTGAGACGCTCCCTATCTGCTCAGGCCTTCAATGGGGTGAAAGATATGATATTTTCGCGGTCTGATAAGTCAGTCAAGTTGCCAAAGGGATATGAACTTGAGGAAACTGTTGTATATATGAGCCGTGTTGTTCGTCGGAAAGATTGATCGATGGTTGATCTCCGTCGGGCTAATGATGCTGCCCGCTAAAATAAGTGACGATAAGATAAAGTAAGTAGAGTAGACCACATATCAGAAAGATCGCACCATAGCAAGTCAATCTCCAGGCTCGCTGGTTGTTGAGGGCTTGCCAGAGCTGCTCGGCCATGTCAGGAGGATCAAGCTCTAAATCTGGGTGCAGTTCAAGAATCTGCGGGATCATAGCCCGGAAATCACGTGCATTGGTCATACCTTCAGCCAGAATCACAGTTGAACCGTCGTCCAGATCAGCCATTAAGATTAATTTGGATGGATTGGGATCACCTGGTATCAAGGTCAGACGTTTGATCTCATGGAGAGGTAGGCAGATAGTCTGGCCTTCTTCTTGCGCAGTGATGACTAGTTCATTTTTATAAAGTTGTATTTCTTTCCCTAGCCCAAAGCGGACGACGTTGATGGGAAATGTTGTTTCGTATTCACTCATGCGAATTCCATTGCCGTGTAATAGAGGAAGAGAGTATCACTTTGTAGATTGTACCTTATCTTCTGCTAGGCGTCGAGTACTT
>CBJMBI010000097.1:0-10483 GCA_966427955.1 uncultured Ktedonobacterales bacterium | reverse complement strand
AGACAGAGAAGAATGGAACCAGCCTGCAAGCAATGGTATTTCCCTTTTGACACACAGAGAAATCCTTCCTTTCTGTGAATCCTCAAAAGTGACCTCTTGATGACGAGATTACCTATCATTCGTCCCTTCATCTATTGAAGAGACAACCAAGTCTCTGGCACCATGTAGTGCATAAGAAAGGTGTTCTAGCCTTCTCGTTGTCCTTCTGAGCAGAAGTGTTGACGCATTGTCTGGGAGAAGACATTTTGCTCATTCTCCAAGAGAGATGGGGTCTGGGTGGCTAACTTGTTGCGCCGCAAGCCCACCATTGCCTTCGGTCAACTATCGCACCTTTTCTCACTTCAGTAAGTATATCGCAAAGGTTGCAAAAGTGTTACAGCTCTCAGCAGCCTCTTTGAAAAGGCTAGGTAGCAGCCAGTCAAGTGTCTGTTAGCGAACTCGTGACGTGGTTTGCTTTTTGATTTGCTTCACGGCACCCACACGCACTTTGGAGAGGCGAATGACTAATGGTTTTCCTTGCAAACGTATCGTTCCTATATTTGGATCAATCCCAATGGGCTGATTATCAGACACACTTGTAATAGTAGTTATTTGGCTAGGATCCGACGCCGCACCAACCTGCCATTGCTGGTTGGTCTGAGTGTTGTCAGCGGTTGCCACACTTGTATAATCTCTACCCTGAGAGAGAGCAAGAGTAGGCTGCCCCGAATTCTCTATTTGATAAAACGAGGTATTCGGGACAGTAAGAAACGTCCAAAATGTCGCGTTATTACTAGCATCACAACTCTTTGAGAGAACTAAGTTAGAATTGTTGTCTATTGCTAGACATTGACCGGGTCGCGATGCAACCTCTATCTGTATCGAAAACACATTCGGTAAAGCCTCTACAGGAATAATCCTAAAAAGTGTCAAAGCTACAGACACTGCTAGTCCGCATAGAGGTAAGAATGGTATAGTTCCTTTTTTCATAATGTATTAATTCCTTCCTTGATGGCCTATAAAGACCTATCTGCTTTTCACTGGGAAGTCACAAGCTGGTTTTGCCTGTACTCTCAAGAGCAATTCAAGCTGCTTTATCCTTTTCATGGCTAGAGTAGGAAGTCTATCTTGTCATAACACGGAGCAATATTTTACATGTATTTCCTCTTTCTATGGAAAATGAACAATCATCCTGTATTCAGAAGAATGGCCTATAAGTGTGAATGTCCTTCACCTACCAAAAGAATGGTAGAGTATATTGGACTTCATACAGTAAATCGTTAATATGGGAGAAGTGTTACATCAACCATATAATAAAAGGGCATTTTTCTAGGAGGAAACAGGGAAACCTCGACGAAGCTTGTCGGTAGAGAGTACTTCTCTTGACTAGAACATCTTTTTCTTTAAGTTTCCAGCCAATCAGCAAGCGAACTCTTTTTCTTTAAGTTTCCAGCCAATCAGCAAGCGAACTCATCTTGTACAGTTGCATGTAATTGTTGTATCATATCAAATGCCTGAGTCATCAGTGCCAGCAGTCCCATTTTACTGACCTTCATAGAAATTCACAAGGAAGTCATCGCTCATGGAAAAGATACTTGAGTTAGCAAAAGCAATTCCTCCACTTGATCGTACTGCAACAGAACAAGCAACAGCGCGTCAACTCCAATTAACGAAACCAACTGGTAGCCTTGGACGCTTGGAAGCTATCGCGGTCCAGATGGCTGGTATC
The DNA here is from genome assembly GCA_966427955.1 of uncultured Ktedonobacterales bacterium. Taxonomy (GTDB): domain Bacteria; phylum Chloroflexota; class Ktedonobacteria; order Ktedonobacterales; family Ktedonobacteraceae; genus DASYAN01. The sequence goes on along the minus strand of CBJMBI010000097.1, from coordinate 8,775 downwards.
ACGGGGGAAGTATTCCCCGTTATTCCGCTTAAAGCCGTTGTTATCATGGCTGCCGATCATGGTGTCACTGCTGAGGGAGTGAGCGCCTATCCTGCAGTTGTAACGCCTCAGATGGTATATAACATCCTCTGTGGGAGAGCTGCCATTAACGCATTGTCCCGACAGGCTAGAGCTGAAGGTCTTGTGGTTGATGTTGGAGTTGCTGCAGAACTGACTCATCCCCATTTGCTTTCACGCAAAGTACGCATGGGTACCGCCAATATGGCAGATGGTCCAGCTATGACGCGTGAAGAAGCACTCCAGGCCACTGCAGTTGGCATTGAAGTCTTTGAGTTATTAGCCAAACGGGGTATTGACCTGCTTGCAATTGGTGAGATGGGCATTGGCAATACCACTGCTGCCAGTGCTATTACTGCTAGCCTGACGGGAGTGTCAGTGGAACTGGTTACTGGGCGTGGCACTGGTCTTAGCGATGAACAGCTTGCCCACAAGGTGCGTGTTATCAAACGTGCACTTGCTTGCAATAAACCTGATGTCAATGATCCAATTGATGTGCTAACCAAAGTTGGTGGTCTGGAGATCGCGGGTCTGGTTGGCGTCATCATTGCTGCTGCTGCCCAACGTATGCCAATTGTCCTTGATGGCTTTATCTCTGGTGCAGCAGCCTTAGTAGCCTTTAGCCTCAATCCCGCTGTGCGTGACTATCTCTTTGCTGGGCATGTCTCTGTCGAGTGTGGACACCAGATCATCCTTGAAAAGATCGGACTCTCTCCGCTGCTTGACCTGGAGTTGCGTCTGGGTGAAGGGACTGGTGCAGTTCTGGCGATGCATATCATCGAAGCAGCCTTGCATACGCACGGAGAGATGGCCACATTTGCCGAGGCCGGTGTGAGCAATCGGGAGGAATAGAATAGGCTCTTGCCGCACAGAAAGGACTAGTCCTATGAAGGCAAATCACAGCTAAATCAGCATCGTTCCTTTTTTTAAGTTAACCTTTAAGATTTTTTTCATGGTGCGGGATTTGCTGTTACTGAAGCTTCTAATCTAGTATACTTGCCAATGGTGCGGAACTTTTGATAGCGTCTCTCCAACAATTCATCGACAGCAAGTGGCTTGAGATCAGCAAGATTTTTCACAATAGCCTCTTTGAGATTGCTAGCCGCTTGCTGATAATTGCGGTGTGCTCCTCCCAGCGGTTCGGGTATCACCTCATCAACAATCCCGAGTTGATAGACCTCCTGAGCCTTGATACGCATCCCTTCAGCAGCATACTGAGCATAGGCTGAATCTCGCCAAATAATCGAAGCAGCAGCTTCTGGTGCTGCAACGCTATAGATACTATGTTGGAGCATTAAAACACGATCGGCGATACCAATACCTAAAGCGCCACCACTGCCGCCTTCGCCGATAATCGTGGCAACAATCGGCACACGTAGCCGTGACATCACACATAAGATAGAAGCAATAGCCTCAGCCTGTCCACGTTCCTCATCCATCATCGCAACTGATGCACCTGACGTATCAATGAGGCTAACAATGGGCATGCCAAACTTCTCAGCTTGTTGCATCACACGCTCAGCCTTGCGATATCCCTCGGGATGGGGTGAGCCCAAATTACGAAATTGCTTCTCCTTCATATCGCGGCCCTTCTCCTGACAGACGAGCATCACCGTCTGATTATCCAACTTAGCTGGGCCTGCGACAATTGCATGATCATCGCCAAATGAACGATCGCCATGCAGCTCAAAAAAATCTTCAAATATCAGCTTAATATAATCAAGAGAATGCGGTCGCTCTTTGTGACGAGCAACAAGCACTGTTTGCCACGAAGTTAGATCCTTATAGATCTCTTCGGTACGGCGGGAAAGCTCCCGTTCAGCCTCCTGTAATTGGAAGCGTTCTTCAGGTTTGAGGCGCTCGCCCTTACGTTGAAGGTGAGCAATCTTTTTTTCCAAATCTGCTAGTGGCTTTTCAAATTCTAGATCGTAGGCCATTGCATTTCCTTCTAATGGTTGCTACGCCATTTTCTGCTTCCGACGTCAAGTGTTCAAATAGGCTCTAAGCTAGAGGCATAATCTCATCAAATAACTGCCCAACTCGGCAACTAAATCCTGGCAACAACGGAGATTCCAGCACATCGGTCTCATAAAGAGTTGCTGCCAACGCGAGAGCAGCCTCCTTGCGACGATACACATCCAAGCGGCGCTTCTGCCAATCCACAATCCAGTATTCCAAAACACCACGACGTGAATACAATTTTAACTTAATTTCACGATCGCGCCGTTCATTCGTATTCCCGGGAGAAAGCACTTCAACAGCCAACTCTGGGGCATCATGGAGCTTGCCATCTGGCTGGAGAGAAGTCGCTAATCGCTGTCGACTAATCCAAACCACATCTGGTGCAACATCTTCATCATCATCGAAGATCACTCCAGGTGCAGAATTAGCAATACCTGCCCCGGTTTGACGACTCCATCCTTGTAAAATCTCCCAAAGCCGATTACAAATAAACTGATGATGCCAATGTGGCTGTTTTGACACGTACAACTCCCCATCAATAATTTCATAGCGTTTGCCATCATCGGGCAATAACTCCAGATCCCTTGAAGTCCAGTGCAAATTTGTCATATCATGACCCTCCTGGGAATGTAAGCTACTATTCATGCGGATAGTACCATGTTAATAGAAAATATGTCAACATGCCCTGGATGTGCTTCTTATTCTTCATTGCAGAGAATACAAGCGCAAGAGTTGAGCCAGAGTTGAGCGTAGATCGCGCCGATGAACAATAGCATCGATCATCCCATGCTGAAGAACGAATTCCGAGTTCACCGCGTTTTCAGGAATTTTGATATGCATGTACTGCTCAATCACGCGGGGTCCCGTAAAACAAATAAGGGCTTTTGGCTCGGCAAGGATCACATCCCCAAGCATCGCAAAACTTGCAGAGACACCTCCGGTAGTTGGATCAGTTAAAAGACTAAAATAAGGGATCTGAGCTTCTTTTAGCTTAGCAAGGGCTGCAGACGTTTTGGCCATTTGCATGAGTGAAAACAGGCCCTCTTGCATGCGGGCACCGCCAGAAGTTGAAACGACCAGCACAGGCATCCGCCGCTCGATGCCTAATTCAATCGTACGAGTAATTTTCTCGCCAACCACTGATCCCATGCTCCCCCCCATAAAACGAAAATCCATCACAGCCAAGGCCAATGGCATCGCTTCAATCGTTGCATGCCCACTGACGACAGCATCAGTCAGCTCCGTTTTGCGCTGCTCAGCGGCCAACTTTTCGGCATAGGCACGTTGGTCAGAATAAGATGGTGGCTGAATAGTAAAGTGGAGAGGATCAGCCGAAGCCAGATCGGCATCCAACTCAACAAAACTATCTGGATCGACCAACAAAGTGATCCGTTCATGTGCTGTCAGCCGAAAATGGTGGTTGCAGCGTGAACATACTTTCAGATCTTTTTCCCAATCACGGGTATAAAGAATCTCTTTACATTTGGTACATTTAACTGCAATGTTTCCTACTGCAGGCAGAACAGGCTTGGTTTCCTTCCCTGAGAAAACCTGTTCTGTCAGAGGAACAGCCTCTTTCACCATGAAGCACTCTCCTAATACAATCACCTTTCCGGCTTATTGATCACTAATGCTATGCGAAAAGTGCTGCCACAAAGCCTTGAGGTTCAAAGGGCAGGAACTGCTCAACTTTCTCTCCTGTGCCAAGAAACTTAATCGGCACGCCGAGATCATCGGTTACCGCAAAAGCAAAACCACCTTTAGCAGTACTATCCATTTTAGTAATGATAACCCCCGTCAAGCCAACATCGGCAGCAAATTGACGTGCTTGCAGCAAAGCATTCTGCCCAGTCGTCGCATCGATGACGATTACCAACTCATGGGGACCATCTGGAACGAACTTTTGAATAACGCGATTAATCTTCTTTAGCTCTTCCATCAAGTTATACTTGGTATGCAGACGACCTGCTGTATCAACGATTAACACATCACAGCCACGGTTTTGTGCTGCCTGAAGAGCGTCATAGACCACCGCTCCTGGATCAGAGCCAGGATTTTGACTGATGACAGGCACATTGAGACGCCTTCCCCATTCCTGAAGCTGCTCAATTGCCCCTGCTCGGAACGTATCAGCGGCAGCCAGGATCACATTGCGGCCTTCCTGAGTGAGGCGATAGGCCAACTTGGCAATACTTGTCGTCTTGCCTGAACCATTCACACCAATAATCAGAAAGACAGTGAGAGGAGATTGCTTAGCAAAGCGTAGCGGAGAAGGTTTTCCAAGAAGTGTCACCAGTTCTTCTCGTAATGCACGTTGCACTTGAGCACCGGTGCGCATCCGTTCTTCCGAGACACGTTGGCGCAGGCGTTCAAGGAGCCACTGCGTTGTGCTTGGACCTACATCAGCCCCCAACAGTGACTCTTCCAACTCATCCCATAGGCTGTCGGTGATAGTATCGGTTTCCTGAACAACATTGCCCAGGCGACCGAATAATTGACGGGTTCGGCTCAAGAAAGTAAAAGGCTGCTCGGATACAGGCTGATCAAGAGATTGCTCTTGCTCTGCATCTTTGCTATGTTTTTCCTCTTCTTGAGATTTACGCCCAAAAAACCGGTTGAGCACGTCAGCATTGACTCCTTTGATAAATTTGGTAGCAATATCTGATAGTAACGGATGGGTGCAAAGAATTGCGATCCCTATATTGATGACGATAAACTGTGTGTAACTTGAACCTTCTTCATTTTAGCACATAATTTGCTCTTTATCAGGTAGTTTCATCAGCAAACCACATGCTGGCCAACGGGGCCCCAATGCCTAGTGCCCACTAGTCAATATCGTCCTCTACAGAAAACATTGGGTGCATAGCAAGACGTACTGAGAGGCAAAAGGCAGGAAAATGCTCTCTGCCTTTTGCCTCCATCGTAGGTGCCATGACTTGATAACTGGAACCAACATGCATGGCAAGTATTGATGCTCACACCTTTATTGCCGCCCGCTGCGATAGGTATGGAGTGAGCCATCACTAATTGGTTCATTAATGATGATATCACCATTACGGATTTTAATATTGTACAAACATGATGGGTTTGTACAAACCCAAGCCTTGTACTCGATGGAAGCTCCCTGGCTACCGAAATCCGAAAGCGGAACCAGATCACCTTCACTACATTTGCGACACCGGGGAAATGCGTTTTCCACGAAATCGCCTCCTTCCTTCTCTCTGGAGGTAACATGCGCTTGCTGGATCTGTTGACAAGCGAGGCTTAACGAGATTGTAAGCCGAGGGGGAGCCTCCGCCGCTGCATCCGCATCCCCACAGCAGGTATAATCCATGCCCTATCTATCATACCATAACTACTGAGATATGTGAAGAATTATTCATCAGAACCTTGCGGCGTGCAACCCCCGATTTGTACTTGGGGCACTCCGCAATCTAGTGAATGGAGATGCCCTCTTCATGCTCTTATGCCTCAAATGGCTGTTCTCAACCTCCAACCGTGACGCCTAGGGTTCCTGATATCTATCTTGCAAAGACATCACTCTCACCGCTATTTTCCTAGTCTAAAAAGGTAAGGAACAATGGTTGTGGCTGCTTACCTTCAGCATAACAGGAGTTCCAACCGTAGTCAAGCATCTCTATCTTTCAATTTTATGAGTTGGATACGGGTTGAGGAAAATTCCCCACAGATGGAAATTTCTTCATCTTCCTCCCCCCATTTTTTCATGTTCCTCTCACTTTTTTGTAACCTCTTTTTATCCTGTTGGTTGCCAAAAGTCTGTTTGCTTTCTGTGGACGATGAGAAGACAGAATAGCTATCGTGTCATTTGGCACGGTTATTGCAGAACTGTACGCTGAGTGTGCATTTTTCAGAAGTCACAAACTATGTGCTTATTTCCTGGGATCAATGCCCGTTCATCTTTTCTGTTAGATGGAAATGTGTGAGAAGAAGGAGTTGCTTGTAATGGCAGCAAAAATAAATAAAGCATCGTCTAGTATAGATGGCTCTGTCACTGTTCTCCTTGAAAAGAAGCGCTGCTCGAGAGTAGCCAGTGAAGATCTATTTATAGAGGAGGAAGTGATCAGTGGCCGAGATCTGAGCTATGAATATGAGGATGAATTAGAGGAAGAGGGTGAAGATCAGCGTGGCGCTGTTGATGATTCGGTCAAACAATATTTAAAAGAAATTGGGATGTACCCTCTTCTCACTGCTGAGCAGGAGTTGCGGCTGGCTGAGCGGATTGCTCATGGAGATGGGCGTGCACGTCAGCGTTTAATTGAAGCCAACTTGCGGCTGGTAGTGAGCATTGCCAAACGCTACTCTAATCAGGGCTTGCCTTTACTAGATTTGATCCAGGAGGGCAATATTGGGTTGATGCGTGCTACGCAAAAGTTTGATTACAAACGTGGTTTCCGTTTCAGTACCTATGCTACTTGGTGGATTCGTCAGGCGATCAGTCGAGCCATTGCGGAACATTCGCGTAGTATCCATATCCCAGTCCATGTGGTCGAATTGATTTACAAGATTAAGCGGGTTGCGCGTCGTCTCTATCAGGAGCAGGGTATCGAGCCTCTGCCCGAGCAGGTAGCTGCTGAAATTGGCCTCACGCGTGAACGGGTTGTAGAGTTGCTAACGGCCTCTGAACAACCGATTTCGCTTGATGCTCCCATGGCTGATGATGAAGAGTATCATCTCGCTGACACTCTTGAAGATCCTACAATGATTGCTCCCATCGACCCAATATCTCAGCAGGCCTTGCACAATCATATAGATCAAGCGCTCAATGTCCTAAGTCCTCGTGAGCGCACCATTATTGAGATGCGCTATGGTCTAAAAGATGGTCATACGTTTTCTCTTGATGAGGTCAGCACGATATTTCATCTTACTCGTGAACGCATTCGCCAGATTGAGGTCAAAGCATTGCGCAAACTCCGTTACCCAGAGCGCTATGAAGGTGTACGTGAGCTGACACGAGCGTAGCTAAGTAGTCCTCCTAGTGCTCAATGTAGGCGAAGGAGGTGCCTCCTTCGCTTCGCTTAACCTTATTCGGCAGGTGAGAGGGGAGAGCTGAGACCAGATCGCGTTGAGCTTTGTTCTGCCTCTGATAGGCCTAGTCACTGAGGACTAGGCTATTGCCATGTTCAAAAAGAGGCTTCACATCAATACTAGCGGCAGCTTTTGCAATCTGCGCAAGGTCATAGGCCGCTTGAAGGGCAAGCCATCCCTCGGGTGTTCGTCCAAACGCTTTAGAGAGTCTTACAGACATTTCAGGAGAAATGCCTGTATGTCCATTTAGTAATTGTGAAAGTGTTTTACGGGTAACACCGAGAGCTTGTGCTACTTGCGTTATGGTAAGTCCTAATGGAACAATGCAGTCCTCTCTAATAATTTCGCCCGGATGTGGTGGGTTTTTCATAGGCATATGAGTAACTCCTTTCAATGATAATTGACAAGGTCAACGTCATAGGCGTCGCCATTCTCAAAGCGAAATATCACACGCCAGTTCCCCGATACTGAAACTGCATGAAAGTCTTTTAATTTACCCTGAAGTCGGTGTAACTTCAATCTCGGAATGTCCATATCTTCAATAACTTTGGCAGTTTCTAACTCAAATAAGATACGTTTAAGACGAGATACATGTGTCTGTTTAACACCTTTGGTTTGATCGTTGTGATACAGATCAGCAAGTCCTTTATGCTTAAAGTTAACAATCATATTACCATTGTAACCTGTAACGTATCAAGTGACAAGCCTTTATCTTTCAATCTCCCAATCCAAAGGTTATTGACTAGCCGCGAAAAATAGTTTACAATTCAGAAAGTTAGAAAGTTAGAAAATTAAACTTTGGAGGGAGTATGAGTCAACCGCTTACTGATAATGGTCAAGAAGCATGGTTAAAAGTGCTTGCAAAGGGCATGGTAACTCTTCCAAAAAAGTGGAGAGATGAATTAGGCATTACAAATGGTTCTCTTGTCAAAGCCAAAAAAGAAGGCAATAAAGTTGTTATTGAGATACAACCAAGGAAACTAGCCCCTTATAGAGTGTATAGTGATGCTGAAATTGACGAGTTTCTAAAAGAGGATGAGTTGCCCACATCTCTTGCTGAAGCAGCACAGAATAAACTTGCTGAGTTGTCCAACTCATGAGAGTATTTTTTGATGCTTCTGTAATCATCGCTGCACTTCTTTCTCCTACCGGAGGTTCAGCGCTGTTGTTTAAATTTATAAAAACTGGTACAATTACAGGTATTGTATCTCAAACAGTGATAGAAGAAATATTAGAAGAAGATAAGTCTAAAAGAATAAAACGTTCAGCCGAACAGATCGAACAATTTATAGCTGAAAGTGGTTTAATCGTGAGAGAGGCTATTACCGAGGAGGAAATAGCGCCCTATCACGATCAAGTGGATACGGAAGATGCACATCTTATCGCGGGTGCTTATCTTACCAAGTGCATGTATCTAGTTACCCTAGATAAAAAGCATTTGCTTCGTCCCGATATTCAAGAGAAATTTCTTCCCCTTCGGATTGTAGCTCCAAAGGAGTTGTTGGGAGAAATAGTTTCCCGCTAAAGCTCGCTTATTCGACTATTGCTAGACCACCTGCCTTCTCCTGCAAGTAAGCATGGATGAATGGATCGACATTACCTCCCAGGTATCCCATGGTATCGGTCATTTCGTAATTGGTGCGGTGGTCCTTCACCCTCTTATCCTACGTATGTACTCATCATGAGATCCTATCCAGTACCAACGTACCA
>CBJMBI010000096.1:0-10524 GCA_966427955.1 uncultured Ktedonobacterales bacterium | reverse complement strand
CAGCAACCGCAAAAGACGCGGTTCATGTCTTTGGGCAACTGGTGAGTGAATTGCTGCAAGAAAGAGACAGGGGCACACTCTTGGATCTCCTTGATCGAATTGTGAAAAGCAGTGGTTCCGGCCCTCAACTGCTCAGGAAGTCTCCTGAAGGCTTGGACCTCTGGTCACAGATGCAAGAACTCCGACGTCTCGCTGCCAACCCTGCCAAGATTGAGACATGGGCCGCCCTGGAATGGTTTCTGGAAAATATCGCACTGGTCGATGGGACTAACAGCACACAAACAGGCGAAATTAGCGCGATATTGCAGGATGGCAACGCAGGTGCGGTGACCTTGACCACTCTGCACGCTTCCAAGGGTTTGGAGTATCCAGTCGTCTTCATTGTTGGTCTAGAGGAAGGGTCACTTCCACATGTCCATGCTCTCGACAAGCCCGAGCTGTTAGAAGAAGAACGCCGTCTGGCCTACGTTGGTTTGACCCGTGCCATGCGTCGACTCTATCTCATCCATACCACACGTCGTTCCTTCTGCGGTGAGTCCCAGGACACAGAGCCGTCTCGTTTCCTGGCTGATATTCCTGCTGATCTCCTCGTTGCTCACCGCCTGGGAGAATCAACGATGGCGGGAACCGAGCAGGCAAACAAGTCTGAAGGTGTCTCGTGGGTACCTAGAACAGTCTCTGATATGGAGCAGGATCCCACGAGCAAGAGTGGAAAGAAGCTGGTCCATCTCGCTCAACAGGCTCCATGGTTGGCTACATCATCCCGTGAAAGGGATGGACTGGCAGCTTATCCCAGACAAGCGGTACCGTTACCATTGACTGCACCCATATCGTCCACAGTTCCTTCCTCTGTGCACGGATCACCGTTCAAGGCAGGGATGAAGGTCCGTCATGCCAGATTTGGTGAGGGGATCGTGCTCACAAGTGAGGTCATGGATGGGACTACATTCGTGGAAGTGCAGTTCAGAGCGAACGTGGGCAAAAAGCGGCTGAGCATGGATTTCGATCGGCTGGAGCGTGTGTAGGGGCAAGACTTATCCGAGAGCAAGCATATGTGCTCTGTTCATTTCCTACATTTTGGTCATAGCTTCATCATTCCCAATGCAGATGAGCGTACACACTCGCTCTGTGAAGTATCTGCATTGGGCAATGCTCTCATTTTCAGTTCGGGAAAATGAAGGTTTTTTATTTTTGGAAGATCTAAGCATAAACGTATTTTTTATTATTTAGTAAATTATGGGAATTTAAAAATTTTTGCCTTTAATGCATTTTTATACTATTTAAAGTAATATTATGTGATAGATAATCCAAGGAACTGGGTGGACCAGTCTGCAACTGGCCTGTGAAAAGAAGTGGCTTTCCTGAACACAAGGATTGCTTTATCGATAACAAGTTAATTGCGGATCGACCCACTGAGTACATCATCAGCGTCTTGCGCTACCCTCAGTAGATATGTATCTCAGGTCAGATGACCGTTATCTTCCAGCTTGCATGAAGATGGTGTCTAGGCATTACTGCTGGTCAATGTACAAATGCTCAACGATTACTAGCAGAGCTGCATTGCTAGCTGATTGGTTGCTTACACCTTTTTCATACGCTATAAAGGTTACTCTGTTACTCTGTGAGGATATAGACTTTCGTTGATTAGATCTTTATAATGTGGAGGAACATGACTAATCGTGTTCATTGGGCAAAATTTATGGATGCAGAAAGAGCAGAATACGTGTTATTTCTCTCAAGTGAGAAAAATAGTGTGCTTGATGGTATCTTTCAAAGCCGTCAGTGCAATAGGAGAGTTCACCAAGCTTGGCAAGACACCTGTGACTCAAGCTTGATTAGGGAAGGGACAGCATTACTCTGCTGTCATGTCTAGATATTTCCCATCTTTATCGTCTTAATTTCCAGAAAGATGAAATACTCTATTCAAATTTTGAGGGACTGCTCTTGCATAATGTATAGTCTCAGGATACAGGCAAATGGGGAACATCTGACACCTGAAAGGGTTCTGTTCAAGCAACCCCTGCGTTTTAAAGTGCCCTTCACACGGTACCTGTTCATTATCTGAGGCGTGCCAGTCAATGGTCGTCTGCGAGATTGGTTGATTATTTCGTAAAAGGTGGTTGTTATGGAGGTCACGAATGACACCTTTCAGCGGAGTGTTGAGGACAAAACGGCGGACTCGGAGTCTGTTGCACATGAGGCGGACTTCTCGCCTACATCCGTATCCGAGACAAGGGGGAGTACTTCTTGTACGCAGGATCTTTCTCTGCTGCTGGGGGATTATCGGAGCCTATATCAGCAATGCTGGGCGGAATCTACTGCAATTAGCGCTAAATGCATCATCATTCCCTGACATGAAAGCTATCCTCAATGCGTTGGCCGTGCCTTTCTTTTTGTTAAACTCTCTCAAGCAATTCCCATGGATTACAGTGACCTTCCTGATTCCCTTCTGGCCGCTCCTGGTAGGCTGTATCTGGGCTACAGCAGATTTAAAAAGAGAGTCTGAGTGGCAAAAAGATCAGGAGGTGAAAAATCCACTCAATGTGGTATTGGTAAATAATGCGGATGATATTAAAAAGAACGAGCAAAGCTTGCTCTTGCCCAGTGCACCCTTTGATATGGGAAGATTGCCAACAACCCAGACATTTGTAGATAGGCAAGAACATGTAAACTGGCTGCTTGAACAATTACGCAATGGCAGAGGGAATGATCCAATTGTTCTCTACGGATTGGCTGGAGTGGGCAAAACAGCACTCGTAGCGAGGGCTGTTCGTCAGTTACATGATGAAAAGTACTTTCTCGATGGAATAATTGTCTACTCATGCCAGGGGCAAAGCGATGTAATTGGCATGTTACGCAAGATATTGGGTCGCTTCGACCCTCAGCGTCGTTACGGAGACATGAATGACAACACATTAGAGTGGAATGATATCGCCAGTGTTCTCCTCTATGGGAAAGATATATTGGTTATCCTGGACAATGTGGAGTCAAGCAGAGAAATAGAGAAACTCCTAGTGCCTTTGAGAAACGCAGAGGCAACCATACTGATCACAGCTAGGCATCAACTCATTGAGACCTCTGTATCACGGAAGATAGGTCCGCTCTCTTCGCGAGAAGCACTCGCGCTGTTTATGCAAAGTCATGGGTATCCTCCAGCCAGTTTCACACATCCCCAGCTAGCCGCAGCTGAAAGCATCATTAAGGAACTGGGGTGTCATGCTCTGGCAGTCAAGCTAGCTGGAGCCCAGGCTACCCACCGCGATATCGAGTTAATGGCCCGCGAATTGCAGGACCCACAACAAGGAATCGAGTTACCCAATGGAGAAACGCCAAGGGCTGTGGCAGTAGCATTCGAGGAGAGCATTAAGGATCTTCCTGTCGAAACACAAAAATTATTCGTCGCATTGGCGGCCTTTCCTAGCGTAGATTTTAGTCGTGGGGCAGCTATTTTCCTTGGTGAAAAGCTGGGTCTAACCGAAGCCAAATTTGACCTCCACCGCCTTGTTATGCGAGCCCTCATAGAGACGTCAGTAGTAGAGCATATGCCTTTGGAGAGTGATCGCGAACGATTGAGGCTGCATCCTTTGCTACGATCCTTTGCTTATGCTCGCTTTGCTCTCTGGTCACAAACAGAACAGAAGGCAGCACAACAGACAGCTGCAGAGTATTATGCCGAGTATACCAATAAGAAAATACCTTATAGTGCGCTGAGTGTCGATGAACTCAATATCACTGGTATGCTCAAATGGGCACATGACCATCAGAACCATGATCTGGAGACAACTCTATGCGCAGGGATGAAATTCTACTGGTATCACCATTCGTGTGTTAGTGATGGTCGGAACTATCTACGCTGGGGCGTCGAAGCGGCGAAAGGACTTGCTGCTAAGTCACAGTTGAGTAAGGACTTGCTGCGCGAGGCAGATCTCAGATTCACTTACGCGCTGGTAATGCAAAGGGAAGGAAACCTGGACGAAGCTGAAAAGATCTATAAAGATGATCTCCGGATGCGTCGTCAGATGAAGGACTCACGAGGGGAAAGCGAGGCATTGGTAAGCCTTGTGCATATTGCCTTACAGCGCGGAAGATTACACGAAGTGGAGGATTACTGCAAGCAGAGCAGCAACATTACGCGTAGCCCTACGGTGCACAAGGAACAGGATCGATACAATGAGAGTGCACTGTTAGGTTGTCAAAGTGAACTGTACTGGCGCAGGGGGCGACTAGAAGAGGCAGAGGGCTATAGCAAAGAAAGCCTAGAGATTCTACAAGAACTGCATGAGAGTCGGCAAGCCGTATACTGTCTCATTCGGCTAGGGAGCATTGCCCGGGATCGGGGACGTTTCGAGGCTGCGAGAGAATATTATGCAAAGGCGCAGTACATTCTTCATGAAGTACAGGATCGACAAGCGGAAGGATGGCTCTATCGGTGCATTGGAACCCTGGCACAGGCAATGGGACATACAAAAAGGGCTCAAGACTATGGCCAGCAGGCCCTGATAATTACGGGTGAAATGCAAGATCAGGATAGTGAGGCATGGGTGCTAGGGGATTTAGGAGTTTTGGCGCATGCACGAAAAGCATTTCCAGAGGCCGAAAGCTATTATATGAAAGCCCTAAACACCTTCCGCAGGGTACAGGACAGACATGGTGAAGGATGGGTTCTGGGGAATCTGGGAGACCTTGCGCAAGAGCAGGGAGAAGATGAATTGGTAGAGGATTTTTACCGCGAAGCGCTCAAAATTGCACGTGAAGGAGAAGATCTGCTCAATTATGCCAAAGTTGCACTGGCATTGGGTATCTACTTAGTAGTTAAGCAAGGAAAAAGACCAGAAGGGTGTCCGTTCCTCAAGGAAGCAGAGCAAATTTATCTAAGGATAGGGTTACCTGACGAGGAACGAATATTGAAAAAAGCCCGAAGCTTGCAATGTCCATAACAATTGATGCTATCTAACAGTTGGAGCAGGACCAAACATGGACAGTCTTATCGTTGCTAGCTGTGGCAATAGAGCTACCATCGGGGGACCAAGCGATCGCATTCACAGGGGCTGAATGACAGCGATAGGTAAACACCTGATTGCCAGTGAGAGCTTCCCAGATTTGAACTGTCTGATCTTCACCTGCAGAAGCCACATATTTCCCATCAGGAGACCAGGAGACGGAAAGTACGCTGCCTAGCCAATAGGCAGTATGGCCCTGATAGATAAAACGTTGGTGACCCGTAGCGGCCTCCCAAATGTGTACAGTTTGGTCATTACTGCCTGTAGCGATAAGTAGACCGTCAGGAGACCAGGAGATCGACCTTACCCAATCAGTATGGTGGTTGTAGATAAGGTGGAGATGACCAGTAGCAGCGTCCCAAATGTGTACTGTCATATCATTGCTTGCTGTCGCGACATTCTTTCCATCAGGGGACCAAGCAATAGCCCTTATCCAATCTTCATGACCTTTATAAAGGACGAGATCTTTGTGTGTGACAGCATTCCAAAGACGCGCTATTCTGTCTGCTCCTGCCGAAACCAGCCGTTGGGCATCAGGAGACCACACGGCAGCATAGACTTCACTGGGGTGACCGCGATACGTAAATGCCTTCTGACCAGTGCTTGAAACCCAGAGGGCCACTGTTTTATCTGCACTCGCTGTAACCAAGTGAGTGCCTCCTGATGCCCAACTGATCGTGTGCACAGTGGCTGTGTGGCCGCGATAGAGGGACACACGGCGACTTGTGGAGGGATCCCAGATCTGAATGGTCCCATCGTTGCCTGTCGTTGCCAAATAATTGCCATCGGGTGACCAAGTCACTGCCCTTACTTTATCTGAATGACTGCGATAGGTAGAAATAAGAGTGCCCAAGGGAAGGCCTTTAACAATTGTTGGAGAAGAAGTGACAACAGTGTGCATACGATGGGGTAGACGAGTAAGCTTATGGCGCAGAGCATAGAAAAGCTGGAACATGACTGGCGTCTGAGGAGGTGATGCTAGAGGAGATACGGCGTTGGGGAGACGAGCGGGAGTAGGTACTGCGGGATGAATACGCAGTGTAGCTTGATCAGCTGGCTCAGAGGAATTGGTGGGAAGATCGTGATTAGCTATCCTTGTTATATCTTCCTTTGCAGAGGGAGTGGTCCATAATGACAGGTTAGTGATCGAATTAGGAGAAGCTAAGGAATCAGGATAAACAGCTTCAGAGGTGGATCGTGGTCGATCTGCAGAGGGAGTACTAATAAGATCTTTAGTGAAGTATGTAGTAGAACGAGCAGCTTGTTCTAAAGCTTGAGCAAACTCTAGCACAGAGGCAAAGCGTTGATGAGGGTCCTTGGCCAGCGCTTTAAACACCACCTGCTCGACTTCTGGTGGCAAGGTGGGGACTTTCTCGAGCAATGAAGGAGGAGGAGTCGTTAGGTGCTTGGCACAGATTTCGATAAAAGAGCCTTCAAAAGGGTATACACCGCAAAGCCACCCGTAGACGACAATGCCAAGTGCATATTGATCACTGGCGGGGCGAGCCTGGCCATGTATCTGTTCAGGGGCCATATAGGGGATCGTGCCAACAGGCATCTGAGTGTTGCTCATGGTCGAGGTTCTATGAACAGTCACCGCGACGCCAAAATCGCTGAGTAGGAGGTCTCCGTTATGGCCAATGAGCATGTTTTCTGGCTTGATATCACGATGGATGATCTTCCGATCATGGGCATACTGCAGAGCGTCAGCAACTTGCCTGATATAGGTCACGACAATCAGTAGCGGAACGAGAGCGCCCTTGGGGTAACGTTGCCGAAGTGTACCATTAGGACAATAGTCCATCACTATGAAGGGAATGCCATTGGTGACATCAAAGTCGAGGATGCGCACGATATGGGGATGTACTAGTTTAGCAATCGTCTCAGCCTCTTGCTCAAATCTCTTGATCTCCTCGTCTGAGAGAGTGCCGATTTCATTGAAATGAGTATGGAGCACTTTGATTGCGGTCTGTGTGGAGAGTCGTACATGCTGGCCCAAGTAGACGGCAGCGAAACCTCCACTCCCTAATGACCTTATCAGCCGATAATTCCCTAATTGTTGCCCAATTAGATCTCTCATTATGGCACGTGCTTTCCTCTCAAGATAACCTATACAGGCTGTTCATGCACAAGTAGGATAGCACATTGAAGATGATGAGTCAAAAAGAGTGGATTCATTTAGCTAAGAACTCTATGAAATTTTTCTATTTCTATTCTGCCATTCAGCTGCGAAGGTCATTTAGTTCTCCTTGTTTCCAATGCTCGGTGGCCCCTGATCATGTGTTACAAAACTTGTCTGACCACTCCGAAATAACATCTCAACTTTCAACTTTCCACCGTGTTTGTGAACATTTCATGCTCATCCATCAAGGGTTTTCGTCTAGGTGAATAGAAGGGAAGCCTACCTTCTCGCCTTTCGAAACAAGGGAGTGCTGGATAACGACGAATCTGCATGGAACTGGATGAAGGAGCAAGAGATAATATTTAGGGCTCTTGGGCTTCATTGGCCTGAGAGTCCTCTGCTCTTGCTGTTTCATCTGCAATACTCTCGATCAATTCAGCAGCATCAACACCTAGCACCTTCGCCAGTTTGTCGAGTGTTTCAGTTGTGACAATACTAGTCGGGTACCTGAAGATCTTCTGGATGTTTTTGATATCAACACCAGAACGCAAGGCCAATTGTCGCTGACTAATCCCTTTGGCTGCTGCAACTTCCTTCACTTTCAGTCGAATCATACCGCTTTCTCCTCTCACGAGCCAGTATAGCAGTCCCCTGGGCTTGACAGTAATTGGTTTGTAATTGTATGGTTTACAAGTAGTAGGTTTATAAACCAATCGACAGAAAGGAGTCGAAGATGAGCAGTGAAGTCGCACGATTGAGAGAGCAAATCGAGGCAGAGTGTCAGGCCATACGACATCTCGCGTGCTTTCGACAAATGGCTTCGCATGAGATCATTACTGCGGCTTATGACAGACTCGGCGAGCATCATGATCGGCTTATCAAGCTGGTTGGACAACAGAAGGCCGCAGAGGTGATCGTCGAAGCTTTAGGAAGAGAAGAATGAGACCAGATGCTCCAATACCTGAAAATTCTATTTATGACGGATAATAATCATAAGATAACTTTCATTCTTTTACTGAAATCGCATCTTTTCCCAGATAAAGATGCGTTTGAGCACAGTCCTCAGGGCAAAGATAGTCATGAACATGAAGATCTGCTGCCATGTGTGCAATTGGATGGTTTTGGGCAACGTTGCAGCTAATTTGAAGCTTAAACCTGTCACCACTCCAGTTGCTGCCTGCAGACGTGTCGACTGTACATCTTTGGTGTGCAGGAGTGTCCACAATGCAAGTAGGAGATAGCTGATGATGAATAGTGCTCCCACAAACTCGATCAAAGCAGCCCAGAAGGCGAGATCCAACAGGTCAGAGGTGAACATGGCTATGTGTTGCTCTTTTTCGATCTTTCCATTCATTCTGCTCTGTTGACGGTGAGGGCTGTGCTCGCAAAACCAGATCTGGTTGATGGCGTGCTGCGCGATCAATCTCTTGGTGGAGAAAATAGTTCAGCAAAGTTCGGATGGTAGCAATAGCGGCTAACAATCCGATCTCGTTCCAGGTTGGAGCAATGGCAGTCCGCAGAATATCGGCCCCTAACTCAAACTCCAGAGCCAGTGCAAGCCAGCGTCCTAAGCGCAGGCGAAGCAACTCCGTTTGGGGCTCCTGACTCTGGACAGATCCCTGTCCCCCTTTGATAAAGAGCCCAAAAGCTCGCAGTGCCGCTTGAATGGCAGCAAATGCAATGATGATGGATGAAACACCTTCTACCCCAAATGCCAGATATCCTGTCCATAGTTTGAACAACGCTTCCAACGATTTCCTCCGTGTATCCAAAGCATAACATGAGGCTTCATGCAAGAGGACAGACCCACCAATGATGCCCTCAGACTTCTCTCTTGATGAAAGAAGCCCTTTCTTAAAGGACACGCCTTTTCACGCGCAAATGTAACGTTCCCAAGCCTGAAAACCTCTACCTCCACCTAGAATTTGCGCCGCTGGGGAAAGGTGTTGTGTCCTGCTTCGCTCAATGGATGAAGAGCTATCTTTCATTGTCCATAACAGATAGCCTCATCCCAATCGGAACCCAGTTCCAGCTGGAATGAGACGCCCAATCATCATATTCGCTTTCAATGTTTGAAGATTGTCAATTTTTCCTTTCAAGACAGCGTCAGTGAGCACACGTGTTGCTTCTTGAAAGGAAGCCGATGTGAGCCAACTCTCCGATGCCAGAGCAGTCCGTGTCAATCCGAGTAAGAGGGTCTTGGCAGTTGCTGGTTCGCCCCCTTCTGCTAGGACAGACGCATTGAGATCAGCATACTTAAAGCGGTCGACGATCTCACCCGGCAAGAGTTTGGTATCTCCGGATTCCTCGACCTGGACGTGACGCAGCATCTCACGGACAATCACTTCAAAGTGCTTCTCATGAATATAGACACCTGTCGTGCGATAGACCTTTCTCACTTCGCTGAGCAGATACTGCTGAACCGCTTCCTTCCCCAAGATGCGCAACACCTCCTGCGGATCAAGTGATCCAGTGGTGAGAGGAGTCCCTGCAAGAATCTGTTGACCGTGGTTCACCGTAAGTTTCCGTGTGAATGGAAGAATATAGGAACGTACCTCAAGTTCATGGGAACCACTACTCATCTTCTGGGTTCCATCTGGAAAGATCGGTGTACTGGCGGCATCCATGTGTCCTTCTTCGATCTGCGGGTAAGGGGACCAGACACCACTCTGGAGCGGCGAAATGATACAAACGATGTACTCATCCTTCTTTTTCGTAATGGCGACGGTGCCATCGATCTCGCTGAGGATAGCAGCCTCTTTGGGTCTACGGGCTTCGAAAAGTTCCTCCACCCGTGGCAGTCCCTGGGTGATATCAGAAACGCCTGCAACTCCTCCAGTATGAAAGGTGCGCATCGTCAGTTGGGTACTTGGTTCCCCGATAGATTGAGCTGCGATAATCCCAACAGCCACTCCCAGATGTACCAAAGAGCGTGTTGAGAGATCGTGCCCGTAGCAGGCTTGACACACTCCTTTCCGGGCCTGACAACCCAAGACCGAGCGAACGGCAACTTCCTGTACCCCCGCATGAAAGAGTCGATCTACCATCTCCTCATCTAGTTCGCTTCCCACAGGAAGGAAATCGATGCCTGGTATGGCTTTTGCCAGCACCCGTCCAATGAGGCGAGATCGAGAATCGGGCAAACCTTCTATCCGACTCTGGGCCTCGGGAATCAGTAGCGACTCCCGTGTACCGCAATCCTGTTGGGTGACAATAACCGATTGGACAGCATTGATCAGGCGAAGAAAGAGGTAGCCTGACTCTGCCGTGTTGAGAGATCGGTCCATAAACCCCTTACGTGCTCCATGGCTACTGATGAAATACTCCAAAACAGAGAGTCCTTCCAAGAAATTGCTGCGAACCGGAACGGCAAGGATCTTGCCCGATGGGCTCGCCATGAGC
>CBJMBI010000095.1:0-10616 GCA_966427955.1 uncultured Ktedonobacterales bacterium | reverse complement strand
CTCGACTGTCCCATGAGGAACATTAGTCTCGACTGTCCCATGAGGAACATTAGTCTCGACTGTCCCATGAGGAACATTAGTCCCGGCTGTCCCATTGTTAAAGGGGGAAATGGTCTGTCCTATCGTTGCACCCATTGGGGGTGGGGTGAGGCATTGCAAAAACGCTCCGTGCACCTGCGATTGTCTGTCTTGTCTGGCATTGCATTGGTGATTAAAACAGGTTCAAGCTGGACGTAAAGGCACAACCGGACCGCCTTCGAAAATGACCTTGAGATCTGAAAGAGAGACCGGCATTGACAGTGGAAAATCAAAGTAGCCGCTCTGCAACTGACCTGGTAAAGCATCTGCTTTGATCGAGATCAATTTTGTTGGCACCTTCTTCCCATCTGGCATCGCTAAATAGACCAGAGAGGCATAATTAATGCCAACTACAGAGTTATTCTTATTAATGGCATTAGCCTCTATACGCAAAGTATAGTTGCCATTGCGTTTTCTGTCATCTGAAAACTTTTTTGCTAATATCGCATTTTTGAGCGAAATATGCACACCTTGGAACTCGATATTGTGATTGATAGTTACTGAGTCCAGTTGATTTGTCACAACAATCGTTGGAGTTCCTAGTGGAAGATCACCACTTGCATTATTTGATTCGCCCTCGGGTGGAGCATAAAGCACCGCTAAGATAGTGATAATTAAAACGATAGCAGCGCCGAGTGCTATACGTACCCGGGGAGATGAAAGGCCTCGCATAACCGTTGTTGACTCCTAGTCCTAGAATTATCACGGTGTATTATAGCAAAGAAAGCCGTTTACCACCATGTGAGGAGATCTGGCTAGTGTCGACGGACATATATTACTTAAAATTAACAAATAATTTATTATATAAAATATATTTAGATTGTCCGTGTAGAAGAGAAGCTAAACATATGTATACAGCAAACAAAGAGCAGACCTATACATATTCGGTCTGCTCTTTAATGAATTCTTTCAATCTATTTCATTTCAGAACAGGAGATAACTGGCCTGTTGGACATTACCAATTAGCCCTGGACACTGTACTTTGAGCGACGGCGGCTGATCGATCCGCCTTTACGACCTGCAGCCTGGGCCTCTTCGCTGGTCCACTTGTGGGCAGTACCCAAAGCATGAGCTGCTTTACCCCCCTTGCTGGCAATTTCACGCTTTTTCTCTGGACTCATTGAAGCAAAACCACGACCGCGCCCTTTTTGATCTCGCTCTTTTTGTTGACCCTGCATGGATTATTCTCCTCCTTGATCGAATGCGCTGAAATTAGTCCGCATTCTGAATCACTATTTTTCGGAGGTGAGAGTACAGATATACGTTTTTGCTACCTGTCTCTACTCCCTACACACTATCTTCCCAGTAGCCGTTGGGGATTAAACAGTTGTGGTGCATACCCCTAAGTAGAACACGACTCAT
Organism: uncultured Ktedonobacterales bacterium; assembly: GCA_966427955.1. GTDB lineage: Bacteria > Chloroflexota > Ktedonobacteria > Ktedonobacterales > Ktedonobacteraceae > DASYAN01. The sequence continues at coordinate 9,176 of CBJMBI010000095.1, read as the reverse complement.
CTGGTGGTTTAGATACACATGAGACGCGTTGATTTTTAGCGCTTTCGATTTTTGTTGTCGCGAATCCAGAATCATTTGCAATGGATGAGGTGGCTTTGTATAATCAGTATGGTTGTGAAGGTGATATGGAATTTTCTGATGATTCTACTTTGAAACGGGAAGGAACGAACGTCCTAATGTATGAACCCGTACATTTTCTCTCAGTTCTCCATCTCAGTGAGCAGCATTTAGAACAACTCAGGTCAGTATCTCCGCGACTGGTGGTTCAACAACATTCCATTTCCTCTGAGGAGCAGTGGCTGAGTGCGTCGAGGCAGCAGCTTGCAGAGATAATTTCGCCCCAGACACAAATTCTCTATACCCACAGTGCTCCCTTCGATATGGAGTTAGTGCCTCGGCTACGCTGGGTCCAGGTAGATAGTGCTGGTGTCAATCTGCTGCATAATACACCGCTGTGGAAGAGCAATGTTCCAATTACTAGTGCCAATGGTGTCCATGCGGTGCAGATTGCCGAGCATGTGCTAGCAATGTTGTTGGCCCATGCTCATCACTTGCCGTTGGCCTGTCGTTTGCAGGCCCAAGCACAGTGGGCCTATGGTCAGCAGCTTGATGCGTTTGTCTCACCGGAAATTCGCGGAAAAACGTTGGGTATCCTTGGTTATGGAGCGATCGGGCGCGAAGTTGCACGGCTTGCCGCTGCCTGCGGTTTACGGGTTTTGGCCACCAAACGTCGTGGGCAGTCTGCTGTCTATGATGGTTGGTCTCCAGTAGGAACGGGCGATCCAGATGGCCGTATTCCAGAGCGATTCTATGATCTGGATGAATTGCATCTTCTATTGCCAGAGTGTGATGCGATTGTTCTCGCCTTGCCCTTGACCGAACAGACATACCATATCATTGGCAGAGCTGCATTGTCACTCATGCGTCCACATGCATTCATTGTCAATATCGCTCGAGGAGCCTTGATTGATCAGGACGAACTTGTTGCAGCACTACAGGCGCGACGTCTTGGTGGCGTGGCACTCGACGTCACTGATCCTGAACCGTTGCCAGCCGAAAGCCCACTCTGGAGCATGGAAAATGTCATGATCACACCGCATGTCGCTGGTCTGAGTACACATTACAATGATCGTGTAGTCGATCTGATGTGTGAAAATTTGCGCCGCTATCTCGCCGGAGAGCCGCTGCTCAACCTTGTACGGCGTGAGCTTGGCTACTAAGGTCGCTGCAAAGAGAGGAATGTTTTGTATGGGAGAGTCCGTAAAGGGGGAAGTGGCCATTGTCACTGGAGCCGGCCAGGGTATTGGGCGTGCCATAGCCGAGCGGCTGAGTCGAGATGGCATGAAGCTTGTCTTGGCAGACCTGCAAGGCGATGCAGTGGCACAGGTAGCTGATGAAATTCGAGCCAATGGTGGTGAAGCCATCGCGCTTTCAGTGGATATTCTCCTAGCTGAAGATCGGCTCCGCATGATTGAGACCGCACTTGCCAAGTTTGAGCGTCTAGACGTCCTGGTCAATAATGCAGGTGTGCAGCGCATAGCTCTGCCATTAGATGTGACTGAGGACCATTGGGATCTCATCATGGATGTCAATGCCAAGGCAACTTATTTCTGTTGTCAACTGGCACTCAAACACATGATTAGTCAGTGCAGCGGGTGTATTGTCAATATAGCATCAATTGCTGGAAAAATGGCTAGCACAACGTATCATCCCATTTACAATATCAGCAAAGCGGCGGTGCTCGCAATGACAAAAACGTTGGCCCAATATAGTGCTGGGTATAGTGTGCGCGTCAATGCAGTTTGTCCAGGCATGATTGAGACACCAATGCAAGATGTCGTAGACCGTGAGATTGCCTGCATCACTGGGAAAGCACCAGCCGAGATACGCGCTGAACGTAACAGTCGCATTCCTCTCGGCTACATTGGAGATGGAACTGATGTAGCTGCAATTGTCTCATTCCTCGTAGGTCCGGACTCGCGTTATATGACCGGACAAGCATTAAACGCCGATGGTGGCATTCTCACTTATTAGTGTTCCCAAATAGGAGAGATAGCATGGCAAAACTTGACTCACATATTCAGCCAGGCCATATAGCCCCATATGGAAAGCTGCCTGTTCCACGTCTGACACCAGAATTAATGGGAATTGTACAGAGTGGCACAGTCTACAGTTTAGCGGTGATCCATTATGAAGGAATGCAGGTGCCAGGACCGATGGCGCCCTATACGCTGAGTGTTCGCTTTCGGCATGGGGACTTGACAGAGATAGTTCCAGCCTCAGCCGCCGCCGAAGTGATCACCATGTCAGCTCATACGGCTACGCACATTGATGCGCTCTGCCACCTTGGGGAATATCAGAATGCTGAGGGGCAAGTGGATGAGCATGGAGAAGTGCGTATCTATGCAGGTGAAGGAAAAACAGTACCAGCCGCGCCACATGGTACCTACAAGGGGCAACAGCATCTCAGCATCGCAGAAATGCCGCCAATTGTAACACGTGGAGTCTTATTAGATGTTGCAGGCTACAAAGGAGTTGCCGTACTTCCTGAAAACTATGCCATTACTCCAGAGGACATTCAGGGAACGCTTAAGCGGCAGGAAACTGAGATTAAACCAGGAACTGCTGTACTAATACGTACAGGATATTATCAGCATCTGAAAGATGACAATCTGATCTACCGGGACTCGATTGCAGGACTCGGTCTCGACGCTGCAAAATTGCTTGTGGAACAAGGCATGATTCTGGCAGGTGCTGATAATATGACCGTCGAAGCGTTACCACCGATGAGTCATCCTGTGCATCGTTTCCTGTTAGTCCACAACGGCATTACCCATCTAGAGAATGTCTACCTAGAAGAGCTGGCAGAGAAACGGGTCTACGAGTTCCTGCTCATCGTTACGCCACTACGCTTGCTAGGGTCTACAGGCTCCTGGGTGCACCCAATCGCCATTGCATAGAGAATTAAGAGGAGATGCATGATTCTTGATCAGTTTCGACTAGACGGCAAGGTTGCCCTTGTGACGGGAGGTAGTCGCGGGTTAGGGTTTGGCATGGCGGTTGCGCTGGCTGAAGCGGGAGCTGACATTATCTCAATTCAGCGTACCTCGTCTAGCGAAGCCTTAGCGGAGCGGGTCACCAGTATGGGGAGACAATTCCTGCCTCTTGTGTTCGATATTGGCAGTGAAACAGCGGCACAAGAGGCTTTAGATGCAGTTCTCTCCAGATTTGGCCGTATTGATATCCTCGTCAACAATGCCGGAATCCAGCGCCGAGCGCTAGCAGTTGAATTCTCCATAGAAGACTGGGATAGCGTGATCAACGTGAACCTGCGAGCTGTCTTTCTCTTCTGCCAAGTTTTTGGAAGCCAAATGTTGCGGCAAGGGTCTGGGAAGATTATCAACATCGCCTCGCTACTATCTGTCCAGGGCGGTATTACCATACCTGCTTATACTGCAAGCAAACATGCCATTGCAGGGCTAACGAAAGCATTGTGCAACGAATGGGCTGGATGGGGAGTCAACGTCAATGCCATTGCTCCCGGCTACATGGACACCGATCTTAACGTTGCACTGCGAGCGAACCCTGAGCGGAATCGGCAAATCAGTGAGCGTATACCCGCAGGACGGTGGGGAAAGCCTGAAGATATGGCAGGAGCGGTCGTCTTTCTAGCCTCTCCCGCATCAGATTATCTGCATGGGCATCTCTTAGTTGTAGACGGAGGTTGGCTAGCCCGCTAGTTATGCTGTGGCGCTATTCAATCTTGAAGCTTGAAGCAGAGAAGAGATCATGAAGGAACGCATCGGCTTTATCGGCCTTGGTCTGATGGGCAGACCAATGGCACATCACCTGCTTGCAGCAGGATACCAGATCACGGTATTTAATCGCAGCCGTCGCGCCATTGATGAACTGGCAAATGCAGGAGCTGTAGCTGCTGACTCACCACGAGAAGTAGCCAAACAGAGTGACATAGTTATTACCATGTTACCAGATGGTCCAGATGTTGAGAGTGTCATCCTAGGGGAGAATGGACTACGAGAGGGTATTCGTGAAGGAATGCTCATTATCGACATGAGTACCATTTCACCAATCACCACGAAACACATTGCTAGCATCCTGGATGCCCATCGTGTTGGATTGCTTGATGCTCCCGTTAGTGGAGGTCAAGAGGGAGCAAAGAGTGCTACCCTCTCCATCATGGTTGGAGGAAGCGAAGAGAATTTTCAGAGGGCGCAACCCATCTTTGAAATCCTTGGAAAAACCATCACTCACTGCGGTCCAACTGGTTCTGGTCAGATCGTCAAGGCCTGTAACCAAGTGCTTGTTGCACTCATCATCGAAGCGATCTCAGAAGCCCTTGTATTGGGAGCAAAGTCAGGGGTTGCACCTGATATCATCCTAAAAGTACTCAGCGCAGGGCTAGGGCAGAACCGGTTTATGGACCTGCGAGGAACATCAATGATTCAACATGCCTTCGAGCCGAAAGGCAAAGCCGCATTTCACCTCAAAGATCTCAGAATTGCCAAACAGATCGCACAAGTAAACGATGTCGTCTTGCCAATGGGTGCGATGGTTGAGCAGCTTTTCACTTCGCTCATCGCCAATGGCAAGGGAGAGTTGGATCATTCAGCCCTCTTGACCGTCATCGAAGCGCTCTCAAATTTCACCTTGGTGAAGTAAAAGTGGCGCAGAGCAAAAAATTGTGCGAAAATAGAAATTGTGACATGATAGAGATCGTGTCCATAGACAAGAATCACTATTTTCTTTCTTGAGGGGGAACAGACATGAAGATTTGTGCTCTAGATAGTGCCTGCTTACTTGTACGAGATGTAGAAAGATCACGGCAATTCTACACACAAGTATTAGAGATGGAAGAAATCCCACGTCCGAGCAATTTCAACTTTCCTGGTGCCTGGCTCAAGAAAGGTAGTGCGATTCTACACCTCGTAGGCGAGGCCAATCCCGGTCGTGTAGATCAGGTCTCGGGCCGCTATACCCGAGAGGAGCTTGCAGATGGCTATGGGAACCATATTGCCTTCCAAGTAGAGGACATCGAGAAGGCTGTGCAGGATCTCAAAGCTCACAATGTCGAAATTGCCGGAGGTCCAAGACCGCGTGGTGACGGGATCACTCAACTCTACATCTGCGATCCAGATGGCTATATCATCGAATTATGTGATGGGCAATAATATTAGGAACGTAGTATCTCAATCCTCTAGACTCCAACTAGAGGATTGGTGAGCAAGGCAAGAAGATTACCTATTGGTGCGAAGATCTCCTTGCCTTTTCTATGCGATGATGGTAGAATACCTCTACCGAAGAAAACGGTTGTCACATGTACAAAGTGGAGAATGTTATAATGTCAAGAAACCAGCTAACTTCATCTCATTGCCAACTCAAGCCAGATGAGGTTATTCTTGATCGTACTAAGCTGCTTCCACTATACAAAGTTATTGTGCATAATGACGATTATAATGAGATGACCTACGTTGTTTTCGCGCTCTTGCATTCAGTGAATACACTGACCGTACAAGAGGCTGAGCGTATTATGCTCACCGCACATCTTACTGGCAAAGCGGTCGTCATTGTTTGTCCCAAGGAAGCGGCTGAGTACTATCAAGAACGACTCCTGAGTTATAATTTGACGGCTACGATTGAACCAGACTAAATAAATATGTTTATGCTATTGACGTTGGCATTTCGTAGAGAATAAAATTTGTAATAGTCGTGTGTTAGGTGAGTAGGTATTCGCTAATGCATATTGACTTTGAAGGTCTAGATGATGCTGTTCTATCATGCTGTCCTTATACTCCCATCAGGAGGGGAGAATCATGGTTCACTTATGGGGTTCCAAAGTTAAGGAAGATGCTGAGATGAGCAAATGCGCCCTAGGCGAATGTGCTACAGGGGACATTGCCATCGTAATTGGCGGAGAGAAGCTTGACTCCAATCTTGTTTATCTAGGGTGCCAGATGGCGAAAGGAGCCAAACGTAAGGTCCATTTCGTACATGTCATCGAAGTACCACGTACGCTGCCACTAAAAGCAATCCTCACAGAAGAATCTGAACGTGCTGATCGATTGCTTAATTCAGCCATGGAAATTGCACACCGCGTTGGTTGCGAAGCTATTCCTGAGGTTGTACAAGCACGTGATGCTGGCTCAGCCATTGTGGACGAGGTTCGCGATCATCATTGTGCTTTGTTGCTCATTGGTATGGTTCGTCACGGCAATCATGTACAGAGTGAACTAAGCAAGACTGTCAGTTATGTACTAGCCAATGCACCTTGTCGTGTCTGGCTTGTACAGGACCCACCTATCCAACAAGAGGCGACTGTTTGTTAATCCTATCTGCAATTTAGTAACAGTCACGAGGCGGAAGCTCTACAGGTATGTGGAAACGCCTCGTCACAGAGAAAATGTTTCTCCTCCAGACGTGAAGCACACAGTGTTCCGCGTTGGAGGGTTGTCCTCATCGATCGATATTCCACTTTATCTGCTCCATAGGTTTCAAGAGGTAGACCTTTGACAGCCCCTGGTCCTATAAGGTTCTAAAAGCCCCTTGCTTTCTCTGCTCAAGTATGTGACAATATCTCTATCTGAAACATTGTTTGCCACAGGTACAAGCAAGATTTTCGCCCCACCTGAAGGTAAATGGTGATCAACATGCTTTTATACGTCTTGAAAGGCAGATAAACCAATGTTAGGAACCCAATCCCGTCAAACGGGATGCTTGCAGAGTTGGGGTGGCATCTGCCAGTCTTCTCTGCTGCTTACCTGACCAGATCCAGCCGGGGCAGTCTTGCTATCGGGCTACGATATCAGGAAGTGCCGCCTGATATCACCGTCGAGGCGAACATTACCGGGAAACCGGAGCGTCCGCAAGGGCAATCGAAAGGCGCTACAGCTGTTTTCGCCTCTTGCGCCTTTCTTTCCTCCCACCCTCCCCTATAAGGGAGGTGGGTCTCCAGAAAGGTTTTCTATGACTACTGACTTTCATTCCACTAGCCCACTACCACGCTCACATAGGGACTACTATACAGCACTCTACCAAGCTGCTTTGACCATCTCTTCCAGCCTTGAACTTAGTCAGGTTCTCCAAAGTGTGGTCAGGAGTATCACTGAGGCTATGCAAGTCAAAGCTTGTGTACTTCGTCTGCTTGATCCCAGTACTGGCCACCTTCGTTTGAGCGCTGTTTATGGCTTGAGTAGTGAATATCTGGCAAAGGGCCCAGTCTCGGTTACCGATAGTCCTATCGATAGCGAGGCCTTGCGAGGTTCACCCGTCTTCGTTGCTGATGCCAGCGTTGACCCTCGCTTCCAGTACAAGGAAGCAGCCCGTCAGGAAGGACTGGTTTCTATTCTGTGTGTTCCATTAGAAGTTCATGGTGATGCCATTGGGATTATGCGTGTCTATACAGATAAGCCCACGGACTTTCACCAGGATGATATTCAGTTTCTCTCTGTACTAGCTAGTCTGGCAGCACTGGCTATTGAAAATGCGCGTCTCTACGAGAGCGTTAAAAGTACCTATGACGGCGTTATGAATGCTTTTTGGGGCACTTCAAACCATTAGTAACTAGCTTGTGTTTCTCACTATTTGATCCGTGTATTTGTCAAGTAGGGTAATGTAACTGTTGTACGCTCTCCGATTTGTCTTCCCGCTACAGGGAATAGACGAGCGGAGAGTGGTTTTTGTAGACGGAGAGAGAGTGTCGCCACATCTAGCAATAGATGTGCTATTTCCTCAACAGAATGACTGCCAGCGAGCGGAATGGTATCTAGCCCGGTCCCACATAGAGATGAATAGAGCAGTAGTTGATGAATGTTGACATAATCTTCTTCCCAACGTTGTCCCAACATCGCATCTTCTAGCACAGGTAGCATTAGTCCACAATAGCCACATGTCGGCAAGGTAGTACTTTTCAGTGCAGTTGTCACAGCAGCTACAGCTGCTATTGTTCCAGGTGTGCCGAGTGGGCCACCTGCACACAGTTCAAGCGGAGGAACGATACTGTCTTCTCCCATAGGAGCTGGCGAAAGATCAATCCCCCCAAAGAGCAGACCATATTCCTGTGCCAGTTGTTGTCCTAGCTCGACAATCGGTGCCGCTTGTTCATTCAAAGAATCGCATACCCATTGTGTTACCAATCTCATATCCAGACCAATTGTCATCTCAGCTTCATGTCCGAATAGTGCCTCTCGGACAATCGATGCTCCTTGTAAGCCAAGAGAGAGACTGGCTGGACCAGCGTGATAGGCTGCTGGAAAGAATGGACATCCCGGTGCTACACACGCTAGCATGGCAAAGCGAAAGTTGCCATTTCCACTCGGAGTCTCCCGAGCTAGTCGTTGTATGATATCTGCTGTTGGCATGGCAGCTTCCTGACGCAGACCATGCTCTACCGTTGCCAGTTGCACTGTGGCAGAGAGTGCCTGTGTCCTTGCCAGAATATCTACAATGAATCTTAAGCGATCCAGAGGAAATCCAGGTTGGGTGGCTTGTGCCGGACCTAATGAGCAGTATTCCAGTCCGAAATCGTCCAGCAGAGACTGTAGTTCTTTGACATAGGCAAGAATAGCACCTACAGACCAACCTGCTAGGTTAGTAAAAATTGGTTGTGTAGATAGGCGCACAGTTTGTACTTGATAGCCTGCTTCGCTATATCGGACAGATGCATGCTGCAAAATTGTTTTTGCACGCTCTATGGCAGGAGCCGGAATAGGGTGAGGCTCGGCGATACCAAATGTGATAGTGCGTATTGGAGGCAATGTAGGCATTAGTGTCACACCTGTCTTTCAAGATATGTTTAAATTGGGTCACACTTTGGATTATACACGCAGGCGGAACTTCCTCTTAAGAGCTAGTGTGGTGTGTCTCTGTGTGTCTCTATGCGCAGATGTTGTACCATTTTAGTGAAGATAAGGAAGCCATCAAGGTCTATATCGAAGTTGTGCAGGTCAAGCAAGTAGGTTTCTTGAGATTGCGCTGGTTAGGAAGGGCACGTACCATGATTACAAATGGTTATAGGCCACCTCAAATTCCAACCTTTGATCCCTATGCGGAGCGCCAACGGCTCAAAGAAGCACATGAAAATACCAATGTATGGTATCGCTGGGGGCCGTATCTCTCCGAGCGTCAATGGGGTACGGTACGTGAAGATTACTCTGCGCATG
>CBJMBI010000094.1:0-10645 GCA_966427955.1 uncultured Ktedonobacterales bacterium | reverse complement strand
GGCTTGTTGCACATCTTGCACTTCTTCCATATGCTCTTCCAAGCTTGGAATTGGTGCCTGTGGTTCAGGATACGGACTCTTGGAGTTGGGAGCAAAATGATAGGCAGCATCACGTTTAATTGCTTGAGGTGCCTCTAGTAACGAAATATTGGCCAGATCCCAGGAGGTTGATAGAACTGTACCATCTTGGCTGATCACATGGGTGGTAGCAGTCTGCATCTCTCTGTTGGGAGCCAATCTTACGAACTGCGATTTGAAGTTATAGACCTGCTTTTTCTGATATCTAGTAATGTCCTGTAGCTTCTGTGTGACCACCTATAAATTAGGGGACTCGCCGAAATAACCCAACTCCTTTTTTGTACTCATATTCCGTAGCATGAGGGAAGTGAGGAGGTCACTTTCTTAGGGCGAGACCCCTAACTAAGCACATCACATATCAAAGCTTGCTCATATTGGGATACCAATCTCTGAAGCGGGGAGAACAAGCCGTACTTATCTCACTGTTCTCCCGATTCTCCTTATCTAGCTATGAGCTGATGCATGATGTGAGATCAAAATGAGGACTAACAGCTATAAGCTGTTCCGCAGTTATTTATGTCACTAATGCATCCATTCTGGCAACTACACGTTTGACAGGTGTTATTTGTGGCACATCCAGGTGTACAGAGCCAGAGCGAAGTGATCTCAGGTTTCGCGTTGTCGGCATTTGTGTGTACCACAACACGGACGTCCAGCTCCAAGTGATCATCAACAATGTCGTTCCTACTTGCCAATGTGTTCATCAAATTTTTCCTTTCTTTCGAATAGTCGAAACAAACATCCCTTCCTAGGATACATGTAGTGTAACATCATGTGGCTATTTATTCCTAGAAAGAAATATCACAGGATAAAGGAAATATTTGTCAATGGCTCTGTGACAATTATCATAAAAATAGATGATAGTGTTCAGTATTGTTTATATACCTAATCAGGGTATACTTCCTAAAAGTTAGAGTAAAAACAAGCATTGTTCCTTTCTTGACAAAGAGGACATATTGATGCATAAAGAGTTTATGGATAATCATACGGAGAAGTCCAATACTATTCCTTGCCTCAGGGACTCACAGGAAGTGTCGCATAGTTGGCAAACTGTACTTCTCGAACCTCTACGGAGACAAACATTGGATATTGCTTATGCTATTGCAGAACGCCTTCGAGACCCGGACCAAGTGCAAGCCGTTGCAAAGATCGCAACTCATCAATCTACTATGCCGCTTCAGTGGTGCCCTGCTTCACTCTCATTTGGAGATGTTGGCATAGCTTTCGTACATGCTCACTTTCATCGTTGTTTCCCTCACGGAGGTTGGGATAAAATTGCATATTCCTATTTACGGCTTGCAGCACAAGGTACACAAAGCCAACCATACATACTACCTGGGCTCTTCTCTGGCACTTGTGGTATGGCAGCGGTTCTTTCTCTCCTGGGAAGAGACGATGATCGCTATCATAAGGTACAAAAGCGTTTGAACATGCATATCTACGAGCAAGTCCTAGCACAATATGTCTCTTACGAGAAGAAACAAGGTGTTCCTACCAGCGAATATGATATAATTAACGGTGCTTCTAGTATAATAGCATATTTAATGACAATTGATCATCCAGAGAAACACGAGCTTGCTACTATCAATATCCTGCTCAAGTATTTGATCTGGCTTGCTGGTTTTGACCAAGAGTTACAACATCACCGTTGGTATACCCCTGTGCATATGCTAGTGACCGATGCACAAAGAAAAAACTATCCCTATGGCTGGCTCAATTGTGGACTAGCTCATGGAATCCCGGGCCCATTAGCGGCTCTTTCTTCAGCATGGTTAAAGGGATATCAACTCCCTGGTCAACGTGAAGCTATTACCTATTTGAGCCAATGGATTATCGAGCATCAAATCCCTGATCACTGGGGGATCAATTGGCCTGAAGCACTTCCCGCACAGATGGCATCGGATTCGAGTCTGTGGCGCAAACTACCTCCTACCCGTTCTGCTTGGTGTTACGGTGCTCCAGGTATAGCAAGAGCTTTATGGCTAGCTGGTACGGCTCTTCATGATTCCTTCTTGCAGCAATTAGCTCTTGATGCAATCAAGACAGTCCTTCTGCGTCCTCCAGCCCAGCGTCGAATTGATTCACCAACTCTGTGTCATGGGATGAGTGGACTACTCACGATTTGTTTGCGCTTTTTCCATGAAACACAAAATGCACTTCTAGAGGAGCACATTTCGCTACTAGTCAGTCAAATCTTAGCATATTTTAATCCTAGCTTTCCTCTCGGATTCCGTGATCAAGAGACTCCTAATGTAATGGTGGATCAAGTTGCTTGGTTGAATGGTGCCCCAGGCATTGCACTGGCTTTGCTAGCCGCATCAACTAATGTTGAGCCATCTTGGGATCATTTCCTACTCATCTCTTGACAACGCTTTCTAGCAATTAGGTAGAGAAAGGCTGATTCATGTCATCTAAAAGAGAAGACGCTACAAAAGGGCAACCACTTTACACACCTGCTAATTTTTACATGCTGCGTACCCCAGCTTTACCTGTTCACACATTCTGCTGGCTTACTGGAATGAACTCTTATTCAGGCAGTGTTTGTCCAAAAGATGAAGATATACTCTCTATCAAAGATGAATGTAAACAACGTATTATTAGGTTGGCATCAGATGCTGCTGTTGAGCAAGCACTAGCAATTGCTAGCTTTTCTATTTTAGAAGGGCTAGCATTGATACGGCAAGATAAGCAGCAAAAACGAGCGGATCGTATATTTTCGAGTCTGCTTCGGTATCTTATTCGCATGAGTACCAGACCTACACCCTTTGGTTTATTTTCTGGAGTGGCTGTTGGCACACTTGCGCAAGAAACAACCGTGTGTATACACTCTCCTGCAATTCAACAGATTAGAGTGCGACCAGACATGAATTGGCTTATTTCTATCATCCAATTAGTAGAAGGTCAAAGTGAACTTCTTCCCCATCTTCATATTTTAGCAAACCAGAGTCTTGTCATGGCAGGGGAACGTGTCTTCTTGCCCTATGCTGATATTTATGGCCAAGGACAGAATAGCTCTGTATCACTGCGAGCAACTCCTGTAGTGCGATATATATTAGAACAAGCAAAAAAAGCTATCAAATATGGTGATCTTTGTACATTGGTACTCGAAAAGTTTCCTCTTGTGAATCCAGAAAAATCCAAAAATATTATGCGTCAATTATGGGATCACCACTTTTTAGTCAGCAATTTGGTCCCTCCTCTTTCTTGCGCATCTCCTGCCCGTTATGTTCAAGAACATCTTCAACAACTTGCGAGCGTGTTTCCTCCTATGGCAGAGATCAGTGCTCGCTTCCACCAAATTATAGAGAGCATAGAATATATTAACCAAATGGGACAAAAAGGGGGAGTGGAACCACTCCGCCATTTGATGCAAACACAACAATCCTTGACACCAACAACAAAAAACACCTTCCAAGCTGATAGCATGCTTCAGTTGAAAGCTTCCCACCTTAACATACAGGTTGGTACTGCGGCAGCGCAAGCCGCAACAACATTGCTCAGAGTGGGCACACGCCCACGAGGTCTAGCACACCTAGAAGAGTACCGCATCGCTTTCCAAGAGCGATATGGTTTACATGCTGAACTCCCTCTCCTAGATCTCCTGAGTCCTGAGTCAGGTTTGGACGCCCCTCCAGGCTATCCAGAGTCCACCACGCACCTATCCACTTCCTCATCGTCCCATCAATATGGGGACGAATAAACGAAATCAAATTTTGTTTGCCATCGTTGCCAATGCCTTGAATGAACGCAAAAGAGAAATCGAATTGACGGAGTCTTTGTTGGCCCAATTAGAAAGCTGGTCTCCTCAGTTAGAAAGTGCACCACTCTCACTCGAGATATATATGCAGCTTCACGCTGAATCACGTGAAGCCATCGATAGTGGTAAGTGGAGAGCTGTTATTAGCCCAAATTGTGGTTCCTTCGCGGGTGGGAAAACCTTTGGTCGGTTCTTTGATCTCCTAGGAGAGAACAATATTACCTTATTGCAGGACTTCGTGCATCTTGAAGAGAGTATGAATCCCAATATCATTTTTGCAGAACTCAGTTATTTACCTCTACGCGCAAGAGCAGCCAATGTGGCAATCAGACCGACTCTGCGTCAATATGAAATTGCTATTGGCGTTACTCCCTCTCTTCCCTCTGACCGCATTCTTCGGCTCGACGACCTTGTGATCGGCATACGTGATAACCGTTTTTATATACGTTCAATTAGATTAGGAAAAGAAATACGTATTTGCCAGACACATATGCTTAATTCAGTAAATGCCCCAAATATATGTAGGTTTCTTGCCGAGGTCAGCATGGATGGCGTTCCATGTCTGACACCATTTGACTGGGGAGAGGCTCGTAATGCCCCATTTTTACCTCGTTTGGTTCAAGAAAATATCGTGCTCAGTCCAGCACAATGGAATCTGACCCGAAGGGCGATACTCTCCAATGAAACAATCAAGGATGAGCAAGTATCTTGGTTTGCAAGTTTATAACAATGGCGACGACAATGGAATGTGCCCCGCTACGTCTATCTCACTGAGGCTGATAATCGATTGCTCCTTGACCTTGAACATCCATTAATCGCTGAGGAATTGCATACTGCGTTGGAGAGAGTTAGTGAAGAAGATACTATACATTTACAGGAGATGTATCCAGACTTCGATAATCTTTGGTTACAAGACGAACAAAATAACAACTATATTGCAGAATTTGTGATCCCTTTAATTCGAAAACAATCGGCAGCTAGCAAAACAGCCGTCTTTCATTCAAAGGTGCATCCAATCTCAAAGAGAGAACGCTCTATCTCACCAGGGGGTGACTGGGTCTATCTAAAACTCTATGCACCATACGAGCGCCATGATGAATTAATTGCGAATCAACTTCGCACTCTCGTTCAAGAGTGCCGGGAGCGAAATATCATTCATCAATGGTTCTTCATCAGGTACGGTGATCCAGAACCCCACATCCGTCTTCGCCTTCATACAGGTGGTGAAATCCATAGGCAGGACCTCTTGCTCACTACTCTACTATGGGCACGTCAATTGACAGAATTTGGATTTCTTCAGAGATTTAGTTTAGACACATATGAGCGCGAGATCGAACGATACGGCGGACCCGCGGGCATTGAAATATTCGAGCAGGTCTTTGCAATTGATAGCGAAGTGATTAGCCTGCTTGTTGCAGAACAATATACACGACATATAGCCATTGATCCATTGATTTGCGCTGTTTTCAGTCTCGACTATTTTTTCGAAGCTTGGGGGCTTTCCTTCAGAGATCGTCTACTTTGGATACAAGGTATTACTGACAAGCATGAGATGAGTAAAGATTTTCGGGAGAATCGCCGTCTCCTTTGTGAACTTCTTGCTCCATGGGATCACACCTATGATCCCACTGTGATGATGCAGAGAGAACGAATGAATGCACACTTATCCTTGTTCAAGGATCATTTACCAGCACTGGCTAGTCAAATACGAAACCTGTCCACCGAAGAGAAGCTCTGGGGAACTGAGCATGACATATTAAAGAGCCTTGCACATATGCATATTAACCGCTTGCTGGGTGTAAATCGCCTTAATGAACAGAAGGTTTACGCTTTCTGGCGGCACACTCTTGAGAGTATAGAGCGACGGCCAAAGTATAAGCAATCGAGAGAAAACTGTTAATTTCCTGAAAGTATGGGGTTACTGGCAGAGGTACAGCAACACATCAATAAACAAAGCGGACCTGCTATGCATTGACTACAGCTAGTTTACTGATAAGTAAACAAAGTATATAAATATTACAAATATTTGAAGAATACTCAGTACAATTTTTATGGTGTATACTTTAGAGTGTCAACTCGATGATGTGGTTACCAGCCAATCTGATAAATGAGGAAAGATATTCTTGCTTTCACGGTTCCGTCATGAATGCGTCCTACTGGGCCGATGGACATTCCTCACACCGATACTTGTTATGCTTGGCTTTGCCTTTTTTATTAGCTTGCTTCTCTCAATACACAGAGGTGATGTAGTACGTGTCTTGACTTCCTCTCTTGAAATGTTTTTACCGCTGTCGGTGGGAATGGTCATTTCCACAATCGCCACCCAGGATGTAACTCTGGAGCTTCAACTTACGCTCCCAAAGCCATATTCATTCACTGTCTTCTATCGAATAGCTATTGTTGTTCTCTGGACAGCACTAGTAGCCTGTATTTCAACATTAGTCATAATGACCTTGCACCTTTGGCCTGAAATTACTCAACTCAAAGCCTATAGTCTACTGGCATATCTGTTGGCAACACAGCTTGTTTGGATAGCACCAACCCTATGGTTTAGTGCCCTCAGCCTCTTTCTCTCTTTATCCCTACGCAGCAGTATAGTCAGTGGTACATTGGTTGGCACTATCTGGCTGATCGAGGTTCTTGCTCACGACCTCTTTGCTAGTACTTCATGGCTACGCCCGGTCTTCTTCATGGCAACAACATACGCCCCGACGGCTGCATTTTGGATGAGTAATCGTTTCGATCTCATCACAACTGCTGTAGTGCTTCTTCTTCTGAGCTGGCAACTTTTACACTACACTGAAGCGCGTTTCCAAAGTGCGAAAGGAGAAGAATAATTTGATAGGATATCTCGCTGTGTTCTCTGGAGCATGTCGTCACGAATTTCGCATGCAGCTCCACCGGAAGGCGATGTGGCTAGCATTCTTCCCTCTGGCATTCATTATCGCGATGTTAGGAACACCAAACAATGTCATCGTTGCTCTCTTGACCAATCCAGCAAAACAAAGCCTGCTTGCTCAAATTCTGGCTTGGGCGCATATCATCAACACGGTCTTTCCTCTTGGGGTTGGAATCATTCTCGCAGATCGTGTTCGGAGAGATCGCCGAACGCGGGTGGAGGAGCTTTTAGCTACGACACCCGCACAGGTTAGCGCACGCATTTTAGGCAAATATCTGGGCTGCACGGGAGCAACTCTCATTCCAATCGGTGGCTTCTATCTGTTTGGAATCTGCCTACTAGCCTTGCACCATCATTCGTTGCTCACGTTTGTGCAAGCTATACTAGTATTCCTTATCACAATACTACCTGGCATAATGTTTATTAGCGCTTTTGCACTTACCTGTCCAGTTTTTATGCCAATACCGCTCTACTGGTTCCTATTTCTTGGCTATTGGTTCTGGGGGAATCTTCTCCCACCGTCCTCAGGTATTCCAAGCTTGAGTAGCACGATTTTCACACCGCTTGGAGGCTATATTAGTGTTGGCTTCTTTGGGGGAACGGCATATCCTATCTTCTCTGCAACTCCCTTACAGGCATGGGCAAGTCTCTTGCTACTTCTCAGCACAGCGGGTGTGGTCATCCTCTTTCTCTGCCTTTTCTTGCAAAGGCAATACCTACGAGAATAATTTCATCACAAAGACATGAAAAGGAGTATATCAAATACATGGAGATAGTAATGACACGGCTTAGCAAAATCTATAAAGGGAATATCCATGCACTTCGTGAGGTAAGCTTGACAATTCCTACTGGGATGTTTGGTTTACTTGGTCCTAATGGCGCTGGCAAAACGACGCTTATGCGCGTTCTCGCAGGCATTCTTCAACCAACTAGTGGCACTCTTCGCATAGGAGAATACGATCCAACGACAGGTCATGGACGTCAGAATATCAAGCGCACTCTTGGCTATCTCCCACAAGATCTTGGCATGTATCCAGATATGAGCGCCTATGACTTCCTTGACTATATTGGTATCCTTAAAGGGCTGCATCATGCTCAAACGCGGCGGAAACGCATCGAAGAGTTACTGCATCTGGTTGCACTGACACAGGTTGCTGATCGCAAAATTGGGACCTTTTCAGGAGGAATGAAACGCCGAGTGGGTATTGCACAGGCACTCATCAATGATCCCAAAGTGCTCATTGTTGATGAGCCAACTGCTGGTTTGGATCCAGAAGAACGCATTCGTTTCCGGAATATCCTCGCAGATCTAGCAGGTGATCGTACGATCCTCCTCTCAACTCATATCATTGAAGATATCGCCCAAACTTGCCAGCGTCTAGCTATCGTGCGGAAAGGGCAAGTTGTTTTTCAAGGGCCTCTCACTGATATGATTCGTGCGACTCAAGGCAAGGTATTTCTCGTTACCTCACATGGCCCTAAGCCACAGGGAGATCTCATCATTGTCTCAACGATACACTTAGAACATGCCATCCAGTATCGCGTGGTAGGAAACCTCCCCACCATACCTGGAGCACAAATAGAAGCTGTTGCGCCAGGCCTAGAAGATAGCTACGTTTGGTTGATGACTCAACAAAAATGAACAATGACATAACTGCTTCAGTTTGCTGGCCATCCTTTCCCCATTGCTCGCTCAACCCAGAAAGCTGTAAGGTAATGGTTTCATCTAATCTTAATCTTTCTTATTATTAGCAGGAAAAGTCCTAATATATGCAAAAACTTGATTAATATCAAAAAAAACTTTTTTTAATATTAATATTCTAATGCATTCTTACTAAAGAAAAGACTTGATTATCCGAATTTTTTGTGATAACCTTATTTGTAGCTCACATTCCGCAGAGAGATTGACGAAAAAAAGATCTCCCGCAAGGTAAGAAAAAATAGAGAAGGGGCAAAGAAGTGTCGGAGGAATGGAGTATCAAACGGAAAGACTGGATCATCTGGGAATAGTAACTGAGGTGTGCTGAGAAGCAGGTATAGCAGTATTGCTTGATGCACAAGCAAGCGAGAATATTAGCGTGGGAGCGGCAGTAGCAGAATGTGTGGTGTAGCATTGCAGTAATTGTAAGCAATTGAGGAGTTTTAACATCATGCAGAAAGAAGCTCCGTGTTACAGGGTTACTCTTGTGGAAGATGACCCAATTGTTGTATTAGGCCTTCGTTCATGGCTTCAATCCATCCCGAATATACATATCACTCAGAGCATTACTCGCCAACAGTTCCAAAAACTTCCACAAGAGAACATAAACCCCCAAGAGATTATCCTATTTAAGGCTTTTCCATCCTTGCTACAAGATATCGTTTATTTTCGTACCTTGGGTGTGAACTTTGCACAATCCATGTGCTTACTGGTTGGCGACTATGATGATTTCTCTTACATAAGAGAACTATTCCTGTTAGGCATAAAGGGGTACATTTCCAGAAACGCTGTAAGCTGGGAGATTGTAGCAGCATTCAAGCGAATTGCGCAAAATAACTACTATATTGATCCATGTTTATGCAACAGCTTGATTTTCCCTTTGGCACACCAGCAAAAATCTTCTCCCGAATCTTTTCAAACATTTGGACTTACCTCAAGAGAGCATGAACTACTTTACTATCTGAGTAGAGGGTGTACCAACAAGGAAATGGCACAGCAGCTCCACTTAGCGGAGGCGACTGTTCGTAATTATCTCTCTAACCTTTACAAGAAAATTCATGTTACACATCGATCTGAAGCTGTCCTTTTTGCCTTTCAGCATATATGTCCATCTGAATATACTCGACTCAACCCATCAGACAAGCAAATAATGAGTTCTTCTTCCTCCCCAGAGCACATAAGTGTATGATTGTCTTTTGGAAAAAAATTGTTATAAATCTTTGCAGTTGATCATCAAAACAGAGAGAGAGCAGCTCATGAAAGAGATAGGAGTAACTTCTAGCAGTCACTCAATATTTAGAAAGGTTTACTAGCCTATTATGCAAAGAAAAATTAAAATAAAAATCACGAAAATAGCGAAGATGGGGCAACAATTGATGGGATTCCCTAAGTGGCAATATCTAAAATGCTTGATCAATTTAGCGAAACCGTATCGTTGGCAAGTGATAAGCATATTACTGGCCGCTGCTCTCGTCAATATTATCACACTTCTCTATCCTGCTATCATAGGTGAAGAAATTGATGGCATTCTTGTTGAAAAGAATATAGCTCTACTGCCTAATCTCACTTTCTTATTTATTGGTTTAGTGCTTGCTCAAACACTTCTTCGTTTCTGGCAAAACTACTGGAATACAGCAATCGGCGAAAGGATTATCCTTGATTTACGTATTCAGCTCTATACACATTTGCAGCAATTACCTCTTAGTTTTTTTCACAATACGCATACTGGTGATCTGATAAGTCGTTTTACTAATGATATGATGCTTGCACGTAATGCAATCACCAATATACTAGTGAGTTTTACTACGAATCTCTTTACACTAGTCATGGGAACAGCTGTTCTTATCGCAGGACCGGATATGCTTCTTAGTCGGGTTAATGCCTTACAAATCCATATACCACGATCACACACCTTTACCATACTCAATCCTGCAACTTTCTGGATATTATTATCGATAATCCTCTTTATCTTGCCATATCTGCTATCACAAGGAATGCTCCGGCGGGTTTTAAAGAAACAGTTGGAAATTCTGGCTGAAGCGACGAAAATTATAGGAGAGACAACTAGCAATGCAAAGGTTGTCAAAGCTTTTACTCGTGAAAATTATGAAATTCAGCGTTTTGAGACACTGCTCTGGAAACAATTTGGCACGATTAAAAAACAGGCATGGATTACTGGCCTTGCTAATGCAACCTCAAATTTATTTGGATT